>JAQBNK010000108.1 GCA_028288595.1 Chitinophagaceae bacterium | reverse complement strand
AATTTTTCGAATTGTGCTTTTGTAAAAACTGATTTTGCATTGGTCATTTGAAAATCCTGCTCATATCCTGCCAGGTCGTAAGACATATATTTAAGGAACAACGCGGTTTTTAAATTGGTCCATGGCTCGGGAGCGTAATCAAGTATTTTATATTCGAGTGGATATTTTTCAGGAGAGAGTGATTTGATGTATGCATTAATTCCGGCGGTATAACTGTCCAGTTCTGTTTTTGTAACAGGATCATTCTCCAATACTTTAAGGGATTGCTCCGCTCCATAGACCATTCCCAGTCTCCTGAAATAACGATCGCTCTCTAAAAGGTTCTTGCCTGAAAACGTTTCACCCATTATTTCACTCAGCCTGCCACCTGCATAATAAGTCTGGAATTCCATTTGCCATAAGCGAAATTTTGCATGGATGAACCCTTGTATAAAATAGGCATCGGTTTCATTATCTGCATATACGTGAGGCACCATTCTGTCATCAAAATATACCGCTGATTTACCTTGTAACTGTGGAAATTTAAGTTCGGCATTAAATTGAGCGTTTGTGGCTTCAGCATTTTGCCAAAAGCCTTTCTGGGGAGATAGAAATGCGCCCAACCGCGGCGTTTTACTATTCTTAACAGGCAACCGAATGCTCAAAACAACGACCAGTGCAACAGTTATAATAGCGCAGATAAGGGTTGAAACCAGACGCATACTTCTTTAATTATTAAGGGAAAATATAAAATTTAAACCATGTTGTGTTAAGAACTTACCACCTTGCTATAACCTGCTGAGTAAACTCCTGAGCTGATCTTCTGTATTAAATGCATGCAGAACAATTCGCAAACGTTCTTTTTCTTTCGGGACAGTTGGATACAAAATGGGCCTCACATCAAAACCTTCCTGCTGTAATTCAGCTGCTTTTCTCTTTACATTTTCATTCCCGGAAATAAGTACTGACTGCACTGGTGTTAATGAAGCCAACTTTTCAAAATGCAGTTCAGCATCATTAAAAATGCGGATCAACTGCTTCAAATGCTCTCGCTGTTTTTTCATTCCCGGAAAAATTTCATAACTCTTAATTATGGAATGAACTGCAACGGGAGGTAATGCTGTAGTATAAATAAAACTTCTCGAAAAATTGATGAGATAATCTTTTAAAGTAGTCGAACCAAGGATTACAGCACCATGGCAACCACATGCTTTACCAAAAGTATGAATGCGACAAAAAATTTCATCCTGTAATCGAAGTGATTGAACAAGACCTTCTCCTTTTTCTCCGACAATTCCTGTGGCATGGGCCTCATCTATAATTAGATGCGCATCGAATTGCTTAGCAACTTCAACCCATTCTTTCAATGGACAAAAATCACCATCCATACTAAAAACGGATTCTGTTACAATAAAAATATTACCACTCGCATGCTGCAATTTCTTTTTTAGATCTTCAGTGTTATTGTGGGCAAATGAGTAGGATTGTGCAAATGAGAGACGGATACCATCACGGATAGAAGCATGAGACAGAGCATCGTATATAATGGTGTCTCCCTTTTGAGGAACGCAGGAAAGTATGCCGGTATTAGCATCATACCCCGAATTAAAAATGAGTGCGGCTTTTGCCTGGTGAAAATTTGCGATCCTGGTCTCAGCTTCACAAATGAGAGGGTAATTGCCTGACAATAATCGGGAACCGGTGCTTCCGTGGACTTCTTCATTATTAGCTAATAAGTTGTTTTGAACAATTCCGAGGTAATCGTTTGAACAGAAATCAATCAATTCCCTACCCGTACGCAATTCTCGGAAAGAGTCGTTCTCTTTCCGCTGTAATAATTTATTCAGTAAAAAATCATCTGAAGGCATAATCAAAACTAAAGATATTTGCAGATTAAAAGGATTCACGTTTGACGTTTGACGTTGATGGCCTCAAGATGGCTAAGTCTAATACCAATGAGAAATTATGAATGAAGCATCACAAAAAAGTATACTGAGATTACAGTTACCTACAGATCGCCGCTGGGTAAACCTTGCTTCTATGAGCCTGGAAGATATTTTAACCGACCATGCTTATTGCGAACAAAAAGCAGCGACAAGTTGTATATCGCTTATTCAGACCTTTTCGGACAAAGAAGAATTAGTGAGAGAACTGGCTCCAATAGTAACAGAAGAATGGGGACACTTCAGAATGGTATTGAATGAACTCACTAAAAGAGATCTGAAACTGGGCAGGCAGCGTAAAGATGAGTATGTAAATAAACTTGCTGAATTTGAAAAATCGAGCCGTGGTCACCAGGATGCATTATTGAATAAACTATTGATGTGTGCTTTAATTGAGGCCAGGAGTTGTGAACGCTTCAAAACCCTCAGCGAAGGATTAGAAGACGAATATTTCAGAGACTTTTATCGGAAATTTATGGAAAGTGAAGCCGGGCATTATACTTTATTCATTTCACTTGCTGATACTTATTTTGAAAAAGAAATGGTAAGGGCCCGTTGGAAACAATGGTTGGAATTTGAATCCGAAACCATAAAATCACTGGCCATTCGCGGCGACCGGATGCATTAAGAATTATGTTGAATGTTGAATACTAAATGTTGAACTTTATTGAACTTGTCTTTTCATTCAGAATTCAGCATTTAGCATTCAACATAAAACCCTACCTGTTCACCATCTCAAGAATCGTGTCTTCAAGATCAGAGATATTGAAAGGTTTCGTGATATAGGTGTCTGCTCCTGCCTTTGCTGCTAGTGCCGGGACATCATTATTAGCAGAAAAAAATACTACTGGAATATTTTTTGTTTCAGGGTTAGACTTTAATAAAATAGTAGATTCTACACCGCCGATATCAGGTATCCAGTTATCCATCAGGATAACATCTGGTTTAAACCGGCTGATCTTTTCGAAAATATTATTACAATTTTCAGAAGTATGAACAACAAATCCTTTTTTTTCCAGGATCACTGTACAGAGGTCCAGAAGTTCCTGGTCATCATCGAAAATTAAGATCGTTTGCTTTTCAGGCATGGGTAAATGTATCCATGCAATTTACATCACGCAGCATTATGTTCAGCCGTGAGTAAAAAAAATCAGCAGCAAACGAAACATCTGCTGCTGATTTTATCTTTTATATGAATCACAATGATGGCCACAACGGACGGCTGGCTGCCTCCCTTATAGGCCAGGGTACTGCGGCAAGTATTAATAAAAGAGCAATAAAATAAAGGAGGGCCATTCGCTTATGCTTGCGACTGTCGATGTATTTCTTTTTGCTCACACTATTTGCAACAGTGATCAATATGATGGCAATAACCATTGCTGTAGTATGTTCAACAACCCAGAAACGTGCTGCGGCATCTTTCATCACTTTCGCCATTCCACCCATTGCATTTACCAGTTTAATTCCCGTGTTACCGGCAAACCATTGGTAGAGACCCAGTAATAATTGAATGTGCGCAAAAATCATTAATACCAATGCCAGCTTTCTGTCACCTCTCGTAAATCTGACATTGAATGATGATAAATGTTTTACAAGATTCACAATAAGTAAAATAAGAATGATCCATCTTAAAATACTGTGAGCGTAAACAGTGTATTGATACATGTATGGCAGTTTTTACAAAACTAGTTTAGATAACGGGATAAACAAGAACCAAATAAGCGTGGTAAACAGGGGAAGTGATCATTTTACCCAGTCAGCTATAAAAAGGTTAGTGTCATGCGTACCTCCGTTATTCCGGTTACTTGCGAAAATGATCTTTCTGCCATTAAAACTGAACATGGGGAAAGCATCGAAAGTTTTATCGCTGCTGATCTGTTGCATATTACTTCCATCGGCATTCATCACATACATATTGAAAGGATAGCCTCTTTTATATGCATGATTCGAACAGAAAATGATTCTGCCGTCAGGTAAAAAATTAGGTGCCCAGTTAGCCTGGCCCAGGTTCGTTATTTGCTTAGCATTGCTTCCATCAGCATCAGCAATAAAAACTTCCATTTGTATTGGTGCAACCAGGTTTTCTTTCAGTAATGATTTATATTCCTCTACCTCCACTGTAGTTTTTGGGCGGCTTGCACGCCATACGATCTTTTTTCCATCAGGGCTGAACCAGGCGCCGCCATCATATCCCAGTGTGTTGGTCACCTGCTTTACTTTTCCACTGGCAAGGTCCATTGTATAAAGATCGAGATCGCCATTTCTTATAGAAGTAAAAATCATTTGTTTTCCATCAGGCGATAAAGTTCCTTCCGCGTCGTACCCCGGAGTGTCGGTGAGACGTTTAAGTATCTTTCCATTTAGATCGGCGACGAAAATATCGAATGAAGAATAGATGGGCCAGATATACTTGTTGCCATACTTTGACCGGTCAGGCACTGGCGGACAGGAATCAGCCGCTAAATGTGTGGAAGCATAAATAATATGCTTATTGTCTTTTGTAAAAAAACCACAGGTCGTTCTTCCTTTCCCTGTGGAAACTAAATGATAGGTGAATTTTTTTCCTGGCCCGGGAACATCACCAATAAACATCTGATCACACATAACACCATCCTTAGGTGCCGTGCGTTGAAAAATAATTTTCTTTCCATCAAAGCTCCAGTAAGCCTCCGCATTATCAGCGCCAAAAGTTAACTGCTGCATATTCGCAAAGTGTATCTCACCCGGGTTTAATAAAGTGTCATTAATATTCAACCTGTTTTTCCCGGTATGAAACGAAACCAATCCCCAAAAAGGAGCAGCAATCAAAATAACAATAAGTTGTTTTCTAAGAGACATATACAAAAGGTTTGTAAAAAAGGATAATTGCAAATTAGGAAAACTATTTTTGAGGGATGAAAGTTCGCAGACCGGGAAACAGTTTAATCATTATAAATTCCGCAATCATATGTTCACTTATCTTCTTGTGCATCAGTTGCAATACTAATCCCAAAACCAGTAAAGAAAGCAGGGATGAAGAATCATTAAGATCTCTCGAACAACAAGTAACACAATACCCGGATAGCGCCGGCTTAAGGCTGCAATGGATCAATGCCCTGGATAGTATCGGCCACTCTAAAGAAGCCTTGCAACAATTGAATGGAATGATTAAAAAGGATAGCCTGAACTATGGCTTCTGGTACAGGAAAGGACAAATTGCACAGGGCATTGGTGATACTTTATCTGCATTGCAGGCTTTCGCAAAAGCAAATCAAATTTATAGCAGCCCCGATGCATTATTGAGCCTCGCTAATTTATATGCGGAAACTAAAAATCCGCGTTCCATTTTGATTTGTGAATTGGTAAAAAAAATGAGACTGGGAAGACAGATTGATGCCAGTTCTAATTTTATTGAAGGAATTTACAATGCACGTACCGGCAATAGAGACCAGGCACTTAAATTTTTCGATTCCTGTATTGCACAGAATTATACTTACATGGAAGCTTATATAGAAAAGGGTCTTGTATACTTCGATCAAAAAAAATATCGTGAAGCATTAACTGTCTTTAATTTTGCAGGCAAGGTGAATAACCTGTATGCAGATGCTTACTATTACCAGGCAAGATGTTATGAAATGATGAATCAAAAAGACAGTGCTATATTGCGGTTTCAACAATCATTATCCCTCGATCCTGATCTTAAAGAATCAAAGGCACGTTTAAAAAGATTAGGCTCTTAAATATTGTACTATGCCCATCATCGCCCCTTCCCTTTTAGCAGCAAACTTTTTGAACCTGGAGCAGGAATGCAGGATGTTGAATGAAAGCGAAGCAGACTGGTTTCATTTGGATGTGATGGATGGAAAATTCGTACCGAATATTAGTTTTGGTTTACCGGTGATCGAACAGATAAGAAAAGCAACCACAAAAACCTGTGACGTTCATTTAATGATCCTGGACCCGGGAAATTATGCTGAGGCTTTTAAAAATGCAGGTGCCGATATTTTATCTGTTCATATTGAAGCCTGCCCTCACCTACACAGAAATATTCAGCAAATAAAAAGTTTAGGAATGCAGGCAGGTGTAGCCATCAATCCGCATACACCGGTCAATTTATTGGCTGATATTTTAGCTGACACCGACGTGGTTTGTATGATGAGTGTTAACCCCGGCTTTGGCGCACAAAAATTTATCCCGCACACCATAGAAAAAATTAAGCAGCTAAGAAAGATGATCGATGAAAAAGGATTTAAAACCCTGATTGAAATCGACGGTGGTGTTACACTGGAAAATGCTGCTGAGATCATTCATGCAGGCGCTCATGTGCTGGTAGCCGGTAATACTGTTTTTAAATCATCAGACCCGAAAAAAATAATTCAGCAATTAAAAAATATTTGATAAAAAAAAGAAGCCACTATTTAAGTGGCTTTCCTTTTTTAATGTACAAATTGCGTTCGCAAATGTGAATCGCCATTTATCATTTCAAGGAAATAAATTCCGCTTTTATAATTGGCAAATGGATAATTGATTGGGTTGATTCTGTTAACGGATTATATTCCCGGATCATTTTTCCATCAGAAGAAACAATACGGATAACCGAACCTGCTAAAGCTTTCTTATGTGAAATAATAACCCGGGATATGACAGGATTTACCTT
>JAQBNK010000105.1 GCA_028288595.1 Chitinophagaceae bacterium | reverse complement strand
TTCGCCAACCGCCAACCCTTCAACTGCCAACTCTCCACTATCCATTCACAATTTCTCCGCCGTTAGGATGCAGGATCTGTCCTGAAAAATAAGAGCCTTCATCGCTTGCGAGGAACAAATAACAAGGCGCTACTTCTACCGGCTCGCCAGCTCTTTTTAAAGGAACATCACTACCATGTTTTGCAACTTTTTCAGGTTTAAAACTGGAAGCGATGAGCGGTGTCCATATAGGACCCGGTGCAACTCCGTTCACTCTAATTCCTTTATCGGCAAGATTAGCAGAAAGGCTTCTCGTGAATGAAACAATAGCTCCCTTGGTAGATGAATAATCTATTAGTGAAGCACTTCCCCTGTATGCAGTAACAGAAGTAGTGTTTATAATAGAGCTGCCTTTTTTTAAATGCGGAAGTGCAAATTTGGAAACCCAGAAGTAAGAAAAAATATTAGTATAAAAAGTTTTGAGTAGTTGCTCCGTTGGCAATTCTTCGAAATTTTTACACTCCCAATGCATAGCAGCGTTGTTCACCAGTATATCAATCCGTCCAAAAGTTTTAACGGTTTTATCAACTACTTTTTTACATTGGTTCTCTTTCGAAATATCTCCGGGCATCAACAAACATTTACGTCCATAACTTTCAACTTTCGTTTTGGTATCGTTCGCATCTTCCTCTTCATTCAAATAAGAAATAGCTACATCACAACCTTCTTTTGCAAACAGAATGGCCACTGCTTTCCCTATACCACTGTCACCTCCTGTTATCAGCGCTATTTTATTTTCCAATTTATTGCTGCCTGGCCGGGCTTCTCTGTCTGTTACCGGCCGGGGATGCATTTTCTTTTCTATTCCCGGCCTTTTCTGGCTCTGGGCCTTATGTACCTCTTTCTTTGGATTAGTTTTCTGCATGAGCTTTTTTCTAAAACAAGAAATTTTTGTACCAGAGAATATCTCTATACTTCATCAGGTAAAATCAGTTATTTTAGAGGTGTACAACCCCTAACAAAACAATGAAAAAACTACTGCTGTTTGTTTTTGCATTTATCATTTATACAAGCGTATTCAGCCAGGATAATTATGAGATCCAGGTGTATGGTTCCGAAACCATGACAAAACATTACACCATGCTGGAGCTTCACAGCAACTATACTTTTTCAGGTACTAAACAAAAGATCAATGGTGTTTTTCCCAGCAATCACATCTGGCATGAAACAATAGAAATTACACACGGCTTTTCAGACTGGTTTGAAACTGGTTTTTACATTTTCACAAGCGTGGGCAGTAATAACAGGACCAATTATGTGGGTAGTCATATACGTCCCAGGGTGGCTATACCGCAACGGTATCATTTCCCGGTTGGCCTAAGTTTATCAGCGGAAATAGGCTATCAAAAAAGGGAATACAGTGAAGACGACTGGAGCATCGAGATAAGACCGATCATAGACAAAGACTTTGGTAAGCTCTATCTTTCCTTCAACCCAACCTTTGAAAAATCATTACACGGATTAAATCAAAAAGAAGGATTTGAGTTCGCTCCTAATTTCAAAGCTGCCCTATCGCTTAGTAAATGGATCATTCCGGGAATTGAATATTATGGCTCACTCGGAGTGCTAAATCACCTGGCTCCTTATCAGCAACAGGAGCATGCTTTATTCATCACGCTGGATTCAGAATTTTCGCCTGACTGGGAGTTTAATATCGGTTATGGTTTTGGACTAACCAATGCTACTGATCATTCAATTATCAAACTCATCCTCGGAAGAAGAATTCACGGTAAGACCAAAAGATCAAAAGGTTAAAAGCCCATTGCTTGATGCAGATCAATGGCCATCTTTCCGCGTCATTGTAAATTTGTTTATCATTCATTTGAGTGATAAGGAGGCAAGATGAAATCATTACATGAATTCAACAATTTTACTGGCAACTTAAAAGAGCAGGACTATTTAATGCCTGTGCTTTTTATCGGTCATGGTTCTCCCATGAACGGAATAGAAGACAATGAATTTAGCCGGCGCTGGACCGACATCGCAAAACAAATTCCGGTACCTGCTGCTGTGCTCGTTGTTTCAGCACACTGGCTCACCAATGGCACACATATAACAGCAATGGATTTTCCAAAAACCATTCATGACTTTGGTGGATTTCCACAGGAATTATTTGATGTACAATATCCTGCACCGGGAAGCCCGAAAATTGCAGCAGAAACAGCTAAACTCTTCACTTCAACACCAATTGAACTGTCGCATGACTGGGGTCTGGATCATGGAGCATGGACGATCATCAGGCATATGTATCCTGATGCGGATGTCCCTGTATTGCAGTTGAGCATCGATTACACCAAACCTCCGCAATATCATTATGAACTGGTAAAAGAAATCTATGCCCTTCGTAAAAAAGGCGTACTGGTTATTGGTAGCGGAAACATGGTTCATAATTTAAGAATGGTGGACTGGTCAATGATCAATGGTGGCGGGTATGACTGGACACTTGAATTAAATGAAAAGTTTAAGCAACTGATCGTCAACAAAAATCACCAGTCATTAATTGATTACAAAGCTTTAGGCAAAGAAGCACAATTAGCTATTCCTACTCCCGAGCACTATCTTCCTTTACTTTATTCACTCGGCCTTCAAAAAGAAAAAGATGAAATAAGTTTTTTTAATGACAAAGCTGTGGGTGGTTCATTGACAATGACGTCAGTTAAGATTGGTTAAGATATTTCAGCCCCCAATTACAATTAACATTCTTTTCAGGAAGAGATGATAGACTCCTGTTGGCTGTTACGTTACCTTCATTAACATTTTATCCTTATGCGATTTGTCTCTATCCTCCTATTCGTTTTGGTAACAAATTTTTGTTTTGCGCAGAATGATGATTATCCTGACTACCGTTCAAAAAAAGAATGGTTCAGCAAAATTTATGATGCGACTGAAATAAAAAGGGATCTTGCTTCTTTTGCTTTTGCTGCAATTGATGAAAGCGCTGGAAAATTGCCATTAAGAAGTATTCCACTCGTGGCAGATGCATTTAACTTTTTAACTTTTGAAGGTGATGGGATTAAAGTAAAGATCACTACGGGAAACTTCGACGCTTCAAAACATAAACTCAATTATTACGGCAATCCTGATAACAATCAGAAATACCTTGTAAGGATCGATAACAAACCTTTTTATGGTGCCTATGGTACCGTTCCAAAAATAAGTATCGACAACATAACGGTTGTTATTGATCATGATAGTATTGCTATCCCACAGCAGGCTTATGCTGATATCTTTAATCCTTCACTCACTTACTCCGAGTCTGGAGTTGAGAAACACATTAATGATGTATTCATATCGCCTGACAAACGTCGCATTTACATTTATATGATCAAACGTGATGACAAAGGAAGCTATGAAGTAACATGGGTTATCCAGGATAAAAAATACCTGCGAAGAGTACTTGACTATGGGTTTATGAAATAATTCAATCAAAATTTATTTTGTAACCACCCAAACAGAAACGGTTTTATCACTGCTTGCAGCCGCAATATGTTTTCCATCATTACTGTATGCCACTTCATTTACATCATCAGCATGCTGCTGAAATGTTTGAATTACTTTTCCTGATTTAACATCCCATAAGCGCATAGATATCCCTTTACTCAGCCACGAGTCACCTGAAAAATTTTGAATTAATTCTCCCGCTTGTGACTGGTCGGGCCCCGAAGTAATTAAACGCTTTCCATCCGGGCTAAATGAAATTCCCTGCATATGTTCGTTACCATCAAACAACTTCCTGATCAGTTTACCTTCTTTCACGTTCCAGAAAATAATTGCTTTGTCATCACCTGCACTGGCAATCATTTGCCCGTCTGGACTAAATGCTAAATCAACAACTGCTTCACTGTGTCCCATCAAAGTTCTTAAAAGTTTACCATCCGTAACATTCCAAAGTTTAATAGTATTATCAAAACTGCCACTCGCAATTGTTTTTCCATCGGGAGAGAATTTTACTGACCAGATATTTAACCCGTGCCCTGAAAGTGTATTTAGTAACTGGCCACTTTCTGCGTTCCATAATTTAATTATATAGTCCTCCCCTGCGCTGGCTATTGTTTTCCCATCGGGACTAATTGCAACAGTCCATACCGTTTCTTTGTGCCCTGCTAATTCTTTTATAAGATGCCCGTCTGCCATCGACCATAACCGAACTTTTGCATCATAACAGGCAGTAACAAGATATTTTCCATCAGGGCTAATATCTACAGCTGTAACACCGATAGGATGTTTAAAATTGTAAATAAGCTTGCCATCAAGGGACCAGACTTTAGCAGTTGAATCTATACTTCCGGTTGCAATCATTTTACCATCGTCACTAAACGTTACTGCTCCTACTTTACCTGTATGCTTCGTTAAGACTCTTTCAAGTTTTGCAATATTTCCATTTACTTTTTTTTCAGTATAACAGAATTGATAGCAAATAACAACTGCTAAAATGATGACCCCTGTCACCAGGACAAACAATATTTTCCTTCGGCGATTTGCCCCTTTACGGTTCTGTTTCATTTTCTTATTATTATTTCTTACTGTGGAATTGATTTTATTTTCTCCTTCAATTTTTCATTAGCAGGATCAAGCTTCAAGGCATTATTATAACTAACAAGTGCGTTTTTATTATCTCCTGCTTTTATATAAGTTTCTCCAAGCAATTCCTGGATAGCAGAAGATGAGGGATAATAACCTGCATTTAATTGAAGCAACGCAATAGCATCGGCAATTTTATCGGGATCATTTCTTACAGCTTTCGCCAGTTGATTTATTTCCTGTTGCAGTGGAATTACTTTATAACCATAAGTCGCTGAAAGTTTATCATAATGTTCCTTTACGATCTGCGCCGTAACCGTTTTTCTGAATGCACTGTTCATGGGCAGCCACCAGTCCGGGTAAATAAAACGCAGTCCGTCATAGAATCCTTTTATTGGCTCTGAAACGTGTGTTTCCCCGGGGTAAGCAGAATATTTAACCCTGGAGTTTGGAATATTTTTTTGCCTCATTACTGAATCTAACTTCACAATATTCTGGTGGAAATACGCGTCTTCACTTGCATCGCTAAAAAATAAAAGTTGTCCGGGATTTTTATCATTCCTGAATTCTTTTGTTACCTGTTTCAACAGGTTTTGATTATCCCATTGCAACGACGGGCTTAATGCGATATAGGAATTAAACATACCGGGATGATTCACCATTGCATGAACCGCAGTTAGTCCTCCCAGGGAATGGCCGGCTAAAATTTTATAAGGCGCTGTTGGATATCGCCCTTCTATAAAAGGCATGAGCTCTTCCTTAATAAATTGCAGGAATTTTTCTCCGCCGCCACTATTCCTGCCAACTGAATTAGCGCTGGTATCAGGCTTTCCATCAGCACCTAAAATAGAATGTGTAGGAGTAAGATCCCGCATTCTGTCTGTGTTTGCGATTCCTACAACGATAAGCCCCGGAATAATGGGGTATGATTCAGACATATATTGCACCTGCCCTGCTACCATTGCCATTTGCGCCTCAGCATCTAAAAGATAAAGCACAGGATACGTTTCATTCATCTTCATGTAAGAAGGTGTCTGAATATATATTTTTCTATCCTCGCTAAGAATACGGGAATGAAACACCTTGATTTCTATTCTTGACACTTTCACACTGTCTTTAACCTGGGCATTTAGAAAATTAAAAGAGGATATGCATGCAAAAAGAATAATTGCAGTTGAGAGGATAAAGGATCGTTTTTTCATGATTTATTTTTTTTAAAATATTTCGTTTCAGTCGGGCAATAAACTGCCCTGCCTTTTAAAAAGCTTGTTTTTTTTGGTGCTCTTTAATTAGTCGGCTTTGAATTCCAGGATATCTCCCGGCTGGCAATCAAGCGCTTTACAGATTGCCTCAAGAGTAGATATTTTGATCGCTTTTGCTTTTCCTGTTTTTAAGATGGAAAGATTAGCTGTTGTTATGCCTATCATTTCCGCCAGTTCGTTCGACTTCATTTTTCGCTTCGCTAACATCACATCTATATTAATAATAACAGCCATAGTTTAAATAGTAAAATCTTGTTCGTTCTGAAGTCTTACACCTTGTTTAAAAATCGTCGCCATAAAAAATGCAAATATTCCTATCACCCAGTGCAGAAATATGATCATAATGAAATCACTAAGACTATAACGTGCAAAAGATTTATTGGCTAAAAGATTTATTGCAAGAAGTAATACAGGAAGTATAAAATTGAATAAATAAAACCTGCGCAGCACCGCTGCATTCTCTGGTGTAAATAATTTTTTTAGTAAAAATGTTTTAAAAACCATCGCCAGCAACCAACAAAAAATAGCATATAACAGGAAAGCAGAAATAGCAGTAGCGATATACCCCACAGTATTATCTCCTAAAAGAAAAGGCTTTTCAGAAAAAGGATACATGAT
>JAQBNK010000014.1 GCA_028288595.1 Chitinophagaceae bacterium | reverse complement strand
AATGCATCCCCGGAGATATCAATAATTTTCACCTAAAAAACATTGATCAACAGGCGTCTCGCTTTGCTGCAGCTATCCTTATTTCTTTTTTAATTGTTGCACTGCCAGGTCATAGGCTTTATTCCACTCTTCGGTAGAGTTATCTTTTTTCTCCTCTAAAACCGGCTTTGGTTTGCCTTTAAAAAATTTGATGATTGCATCTATTATTGATTGAGGCTGTTTCATTTCTGCTTGTTCGCTGCTCATGGTTTTTCTTTTATTTGCCCGATAATTACCGGGATACCCCGAAGCTATCCCTTTAAATTCAAAACAAAGATTATAAACTGATATTATAACCAGAATGTAACAGTTAAACAGGCAAGGATCGGTGTTCCCGGGCACTAACCTACAGTAGTTTTCTAAATGTGTGATATATGTAAGAAATTTCGATCGAATAATAAGAGACCACACAAAATGTAAGATGCAGCACGAGACTCCTTTGAAAGATGATCTAATCCTTCTTTTTAATACCTGGCTTATAAATAAAACCTAAAAAAATGCCATTGCTGTCATGCGACGGATTTCTTTCTATTCCTTCAACGTTTCCATTTGATAAATGAAAATGCCTGGTACTTAATTGCAATGAGAAATGGTTGGTGCAATTCACTATTGCGCCGATGCCGTATTTGGAAGTCAGATTAAACTTTGTTCCTGTTCTGGCAGTATCAGCTTCCCACCCGGTACCTGTTAAAGGAAACCGATTCAGGCTGTAACATATACCTGCACCGTATTCAAAATATAAAGAGACTTTGTTAGTTCTGTAAGGGTACCATCGGGCAAATGGCCGAATGCCAAAACTCCAGGTGTGGTTTACCAGGTCTTTGAAGTGAAAGGCATTTAAGCCAATACCGGTGCTCATCCATTTTCTTACATCGTACATGAAACCAATTTCATTTTGTAATGCACAGGTGTATGGCGATTTGTAACCCGAACTAAATCCTGTTTCATAATAAGATGATAATCTATTTTGAAATGCGGTGTCTTTCTTTGTGAAGATCAGTGATGCGGCGACTGCGGCAGAACCCCACGCAAATCCAAATGCGGTAGATAAGTCCAAAGGCTTTAATCCCAGAGGATCCTGGTACCATTTTGTGAAAGGCTGGTATATTCCCGGCGTTTGGCATTTAGTTACTTCAGCGCATAAACATGCGCTTGTTAAAAGTAGTGATACAATAATTTTAGCGCCATGATTCTTCTTGTACATTTTAGAAAGTGTTATTGTTACTTTAGAATAGTCATACAATTATTTAAACTTCACTTTAGTAAAATCCAGTGTATTCAGGCGTAAACAAACACCCAGGGAAAAATTCCCATTTGCTCTATACAAATCCGGGTTTGTTATATCAGCTGAAAAAGAATAACCGGTATGAAATTGAAAGTTTTTCCAGCCGGCACGAAACACGACTCCTGGTTCCCAAACAATATGAAAGGGCTGGTTATATAAGCTTTTTAACTGGGTAGTACTGAAAGGTTCCCGATCAGTCTTGAAGGAAGTATCCATCACCTTAAAATTCACTCCCGAAAATTTTGAAACAAATCCAAGTTGAATGTTTTTTCTCTTGTCACTTATAACGATAGCGGGTTGAAGAAAAAAATGAGTAAGATTTATTTTAGAAGATCCGGTTGCATGTGTATTCATGATTGTACCCAGTCCGAATCCACCATAAGTATTAAAATGTATGTTTTTAGATAGTTGAGTTACCATGCCGGAACCCAATTCAAACCGGTTATAGTGGATATTATCAGGGTTACTGCCAATACTCCCGGCAAAGGAATAACTGGCCATAATACCCAGATGTTTACCTGGCATGTAAGATGCCTGTGCCTCGCCTCCGGAAAGTTTTGAATTGGATGTACTCATCACGCTAAAATCAAGGTCACCTTTCTTAAAATTCAGGGGTGTGTTCAATACGGAAGGAACATAATATAGATTTTCTTTTTGTCTTGATTCAGGGATGATATAAGGATCAGCCAGCTGGCTACTTGGGTAGCAGGAGCTAAGATTAAAAATTGCGGCGGCAATAAGGAAGAGGATCGTAAAATGTTTAAGATTATTTTTCATCGTATGAGTTTCGGTTTGTTATAAACGTCTTGCAGAATGGTGTGCAAGAAAATAAACTTACCGGCTAATCCATTTGATAAAAGTCAAAATGAATTAATACTCACACGAATTTGATAAATGTCAAATGGGCGAAATCAGGGATATAGGAGCGCTATGTCCTAAAATAATTTCTTTAATGGCAGGGAATCACAAAGAGTTTTTTTTGAAAAATATTTTTTCAAAAGTTGTTTGGTGCAACACATTTTTTCCAGTATTCCATAATAACAGAAATCGTTTTTTCGAGTTCTACCATAGAGTTCTGTTTGATAAAAAATCCCTGTACAGACATGCTATAAGCATCAATAACTGCTTTTTGAGTTGCTGCTGTTGAAAAGAATAAATAGGGGATACACTTGATATCTAACTGTTCATTCTCCCTGATCTTACTACGAAGAGCGAAGCCATCCAGTCGGGGCATATTAATATCCGAAAGAATGAGGAAGGGTATTACTTCCGATTTGTTGAGATAATCAAGGGCATCCTGGCCGTCGCCAAAGAAAAGAATTTTATTACGGTAGTTTAATTTTTCAAAAATTTCTTTCAACATGTCCTGGTCATCTGCATCATCTTCAATAATTATTACAGGGCCATTTACATTCATATAGGGTGTTTAAATGAAAGGTAAATATTTAAAATGAAAATATTAAGAGCGTTTTGCGGTAGTTATATATAAGCCGTCAAAATCGCGTGGTGCCATTTAACCGATATTGGTTTTCAATAATTCAATAAATTCTTTTCTCGCAATCATTCTTGCACCCATGCTTTCAAGATGTTCTGTATAAACCTGGCAATCGATCAATTCGATACCTTGTCTTTTTAATTCTTCAACCAGTTTAATAAAAGCGAATTTACTGGCATTGGTTACTTTACTAAACATGCTTTCTCCAAAGAAAACTTTACCGATTATTACGCCATACAAGCCACCCGCGAGTTCATTATTAATTTGTGCTTCTGCACTGATTGCAAAACCCTGAGTATGTAAAGATGTGTAAGCAGATATAACGTCAGGGGTTATCCATGTGCCTTCCTGTCCCGGCCTTTCCACCTCCGCGCATCTTTTTATAACAGCACTAAAATTTTGATTGATAGTAAAACTAAAAGCTTGACGTTTCAGCATGACCTTCATGCTTTTGCTAACTTTTAATTCCTGCGGGAACAAAACAAACCGCGGATCGGGTGACCACCATAATGGAACATCGCCTTCATACCAGGGAAAAATTCCTTTTTGATAGGCATATAATATTTTATCCGGTGTTAAGTGTCCTCCAATGGCAAGTAGTCCATCTTCCATGGCATCTTCCACGGGAGGGAACCAAAGTCTGTCGTCCAGAATATGGAGCATAATTCAAGTTCAAAGATTCAAGTAATCCGAAATCCGAAATCCAAGTAAGTGGTTATGCAAGATCGTTAATTAAGCAGATGAATATCGATCGATGCTTAGTGATTTTTTATATCCGCGATATTTTCAATGGTTGCGCCAATGCCTCTTTCAGTGATAGCATCACACATGGGTTTTAATGCATCGTATTCTCCATTTTTGACAGCATATTTACCTTGTGTATGAATTAACATGGCGCATTGTTCAGCCTGCTCAGCGGTGTGTTTGCAGACTTCAATCAATGTTTCTATCACCCATTCAAAAGTGTTTACTTCATCGTTCCAGACAACCAGTGTAAATGGATAATCTAAAGATGTGATTGTATCAGTTGATTGTTCCTGTAAAGGTTCTATATGTGCCTGGGGACGCATGAAGCAAAAATATTAAGGTTAGGGGATTAAGCAAGCACCTGCCTGCAATATTGGAAGTTATTTTTGATCTTTCTGAAAAAAATGCAAAAAGTCCTTGCGTTGGTGGTATTCATGATAAATTTCGTGTACAAAATCTGGTTATTTTGTTGGATAAATTGAAAGAGAAAGGAATATGGATGGCGGAAAAATTGAAGCGTATGAAGATGGAAAATTTGGCGACGATGGATCCGGAAGGAAATAAGATAGAGTTATGAGAACTTGCAGAGGATAAATTGTAACAAATAAAATTTCATTTATCTTTCAACCAGAAAAATTTAATTATGAAAAAGATAGTACTGCTTGCCGGCCTCTCGATGGCCCTGTTAATTTCAAATGATTCCATCGCTCACAGGATAAAACTAAACGCACGAGCCCACCCGCAAAGGTCTCTCAAAAAATTAGTTCCGGCGCTACGATCAGTATTGATTATAGCCAGCCTGCATTAAAAGGCAGAACAATGGGAAAAGATGTAGAACCGATGAAAGGAAAAGTTTGGCGGATGGGTGCAAACGAAGCCACCATCTTTGAGACTGATAAAGATGTTACAATAGAAGGGAAAGTTTTACCCGCAGGAAAATATTCTTTGTTTGGTTTATTGGGTGACGATGGATACACCCTCATCTTTAATAAGGCTTACGATATATGGGGAACCACCTACGAACAAAATAAAGAAAAGGATGCGTTGCGTGTTAAAGTTATTCCGTCAACTAATAAAACATCGGTTGAGAGACTGACGTATTTTATTGACCCTTCTGGTGAAGCAAGTATGAGCTGGGGAAACCTGGTGATTAATTTTTTCGTAAAATAGAAACTATGCAATTTTTTTATACAAGCCGCTCCAGATGAGCGGTTTTTTATTTCAGCCAGAACAAACTAGAGAAATGTTGAGATGGTAATTATTTTATCCATTGAATAGAAATAATGAAGTTTTTTTAGATAGTATGAGCATAAGCTCCGCAATGAAAATTTAAAGCCGCTTGCCTCTTCGGGCCATTAAAAAAACATTTAGAAATTTAGTTCTTCTCAAACTAAAATGTTGATTAGCAAAGAAATTTATCTTTGTATCAATTATAAGATAATGTGCTGCTTGGCAAACTTTAAATTTCTTGTTAACATTACACTATACTTTATGCATTTATCGTAAAGTATTAATATCCAATTCCAATCACCTATAAAAGACTGAGGTCTGAAAAAGCTCCTCTCCATATCTGTATGTGTGCTTTTCACTTCCATGTCATATGGCAATGAAGGAGTTATTGGCCCCACCATAACGGCACAACCTCAAAATGAAAATCTTTGCTACGGTATTACTTCTGTTTTTTCTATTACAGCAATAGGTGCAACAACTTATCAATGGCAGGTTAACACCGGAAGTGGTTTTGCTAATATAGCTAATGGAACGTCCGGAACCATTACTTATAGTGGCGCAACAACTAATTCTTTGTCAGTAAGTGGTGCTACATCATCGGCAAATGGTTATCAGTATCGTTGTGTTGCTAGTTGTCCTAGTTGCACCACATCGGCTACTTCATCAGCTGCTACTTTAAGTTTGCCATTTACTGTTACACCAACTTTTAATGGCCCATTATGTTCGAACCGTTCATTTCAATATAATGCCAATGCATCAATAGGTGGGAGCTTAGCTTATTTATGGACTTTCGCAAACGGAACAACAGATAATCATAAAAATAACAGTGTAGGTAATCCTCCTTTATCCCTTGGGGGAAGCTTAATTCTTACGGTAACAGACAATACCGGATGTACCGTTAGGTTTGATACTGCTGTCTCGCTCGAAGCTGTTTACACTGTCGCAGTGTCTAACCCCGGACCATTTTGTGTGGGGGGTACTATCGCCCTGTCGGCTACATCTACCAGCCCAATAGATTATACATGGACGCATTCAGCAACCAGTTATACTTCTTCTACAACTTCCGCCACTTCTTCTTCAATAACCCGCCCCGCTACTGTAACGAATGCAGGAACATATAACCTGTATCTTGCAACGGGTACCTGCTCGAGAGATACTGCATTTTCTGTAGTGGTACAAAACCCTGTTGTATTATCTGCAAATACAGGTACTGCTTCCGTTTGTATAGGTGGTGTTACTACATTTTCTAACTCAACGGCAGGAGGAACATGGAGCAGCAGTAATACCGCGATAGCAACGGTAAATTCTTCTACCGGCGTTGTTACCGGTGTGGCAGCCGGCTCGGCTTCAATTACTTACAGTTATCCGAATGGGCCCTGCGTTAGTACCACTCCTACTACTGTAACTGTATTATCCGTTCCAACCGCAACTATCACTTATAACGGGCCTTTTTGTGCGACGGGCAGTGCTGCAGTAACGCAAACAGGACAAACAGGTGGAACATACAGTTCAACTTCAGGATTAAGTATTAACACAACAACAGGTGCAATTAATTTAAGCGCAAGTACTGCCGGAGCTTATACTGTTACTTATACTTTTAGCAATGGAACCTGCAGTAACACTGCAACCGCCAGCATTACGATAAACGCTCTTCCAACTGCAACTATCAGCTACAGCGGGCCATTTTGCGCCACAGGATCTGCTACCGTTAACAGGACAGGTACAGGCGGAGGAACTTACAGTTCAACAACAGGATTAAGTATTAACGCTGTAACAGGAACAATTAACCTTGCTTCAAGCACACCGGGCACTTACACGGTAACTTATACTTTTAATAATGGCACGTGCAGTAATACAACAACTGCTTCGGTTACAATTAATGCGTTGCCAACCGCAACAATAATTTATGGTTCGCCATTATGTGCCAGCGGCACAACAACTGTAATAATTACCGGACAAACAGGAGGAAGTTTTACAAGCGATGGGGGATTAATCATTAATGCATCTACGGGTGCAATTAATCTTGCATCCAGTATACTGGGAGCACACCTTATTACTTACAGCTTCACTAATGGTACGTGTTCTAATACCACGACAACTTCAATCACCATCAATGCTTTACCTACGGCTAGTATAAGTTATGGTGCAGGTCCTTTCTGCAAGACGGGAACAGCCACAGTAAACAGAACGGGACAAGCGGGAGGAAGTTATAGTAGTGATGGCGGATTAAGTATCAACTCTTCTACAGGAGCTATTAATCTGGCATTAAGTACCCCTGGCTCCCATACAATTACTTATACTTTTACCGACGGCACCTGCCCTAATACAACCACTACTTCAATAACGATAAATGCTTTACCAACTGCGAGTATCAGTTATACAGCGGTTCCTTATTGTGCCACCGGTACAGCGACGGTAACACAAACAGGACAGGCCGGAGGAAGTTATAGCAGTGATGGCGGATTAAGTATTAACTCATCTACAGGAGCAATTAATTTAGCAATCAGCACGGCAGGATCACATACGGTTACATATACTTTTAGCGATGGTACCTGCAGCAATACTACTACAACGTCAATAACCATTAATGCTTTGCCAACTGCAAGCATTAGTTATAACGGAGGTCCTTATTGTCCTAATGGTACCGCAACTGTTACACTTACAGGGCAAACCGGCGGAACATATACAGCACCTGTCGCATTAATTATCAATTCTTCTACAGGCGCCATTGATCTGGCTGCAAGTACACCCGGCACTTATACTGTTACTTACACTTTTAATAATGGAACCTGCCCTAATACTACAACTACAAGCATTACAGTAAATGCAATACCACCGGCTACAATAAGTTATGGCGGAAGTCCTTATTGTGCTACAGGTACAGCAACTGTTACGCAATCCGGACAGACTGGCGGAACCTACGCTGCAGCTGTCGGATTAGTAATTGATGCAACCACGGGCACTATAGATCTTGCAGCAAGTACCGCAGGTACCTATACAGTTTCATATTCGTTTGCAACAGGAACCTGTGTGGTGCCGGTAACAACATCTGTAACAATTAATGCATTGCCAACTGCAACCATTAGTTATGCAGGTAATCCTTATTGCGCTAATGAACCTCCTGTAGCAGTTACCCGAAACGGACAGGCCGGAGGAACTTATTCTGCTTTGCCGGCAGGACTATCAATTGATGTCAATTCAGGTACAATAGATGTAGGATTAAGTGCACCCGGAACTTATACGGTTTATTACAGCTTTACTAATGGAACATGTAATAATGTAGCATCAACAAGTGTCACGATAACTTCACTGGTAGCACCAACAATTAGTTATGGTAACGGTGGTTTGCCTTTTTGCGCAACAGGATCGGCAACGATAACACAAACAGGACAAACAGGAGGGACTTACACCAGTGTTCCCGCGGCGGGGTTAAGCATTAATGCAATAACAGGAACGATTGATCTTACTGCAAGCACAGCCGGAACATATCATATTACTTATACTTTAACGGGATTTTCTTGCAGCGGAACAAATACAGCTACAACTGATATTACTATCAGAGCGCTACCATTACTTTATACGGTACAGGGGGGAGGAAGTTATTGTGCAGGATCGGGCGGATTAGATGTGAGTTTATCTGGCTCTGATGTGGGAGTTAATTATGAATTATATCTCAACAATAATCCTACAGGAAACATAAAAGCAGGAACGGGAAGTGTGATTAGTTTTGGTAACCAGCTAACAGGTGGAACTTATACTGTTGTGGCAAAAGATGCAACAAGTTTATGTCCGCGCAATATGACAGGCAGTATAACTATTGTCATAAATCCATTACCCTCTGTTTATACTGTACAGGGGGGAGGAAGTTATTGTGCGGGATCTGGCGGATTAGATGTGAGTTTATCCGGCTCTGATGCTGGAATTAATTATGAATTATATCTCAATAATAACCCTACAGGAAATATAAAAGCCGGAACAGGAAGTGCGATCAGTTTTGGCAATCAGCTAACAGGTGGAACTTATAATGTTGTAGCGAAAAATGCAACAAGTTTATGCCCGGTTAATATGACTGGTAGTGTAACTATAACTCTGAATGCTTTACCTGTTGCAGTTATTAGTTATAGCGGTTCTCCATTTTGCGCTGTGGGTACAGCAAGTGTTACACATTCAGGAACGCAGGGAGGTACTTACTCTTCTGCGTCAGGATTAGCATTTAATCCCGTAAGTGGTTTAATTAATCTTACAACAAGCACGCCTTCAACCTACACAATAATTTATTCATTTAATGATGGGACCTGCAGCAATACAACTTCAGCTACTATCACAATTAATCCGTTGCCATCTGTTTATACCGTACAGGGCGGAGGAAGTTATTGTTCCGGAGGGATTGGCGTATCGGTTACTTTATCAGGTTCAGATAATGGGATCAATTACGAATTATATTTCAACAATAATCCAACGGGAAATATAAAACCAGGAACAGGAAATGCGATCAGTTTTGGTAATCAAACACAAGCCGGAACTTATACTGTTATAGCGACAAATACAACAAGTTTATGTTCTCGCAATATGACAGCCAGTGCTGATATAATCATAAATCCATTACCGCCTGTTTATACAGTGCAGGGTGGGGGAAGTTATTGTGCAGGATCAGGCGGATTAGATGTGAGTTTATCCGGCTCTGATGTTGGAATTAATTATGAATTATATCTTAATAATAATCCTACCGGGAATATAAAATCCGGGACAGGAAGTGCAATCAGTTTTGGCAATCAGCTAACGGGCGGAACTTATACTGTGGTAGCCACAAATACAGCCACTTCTTGTCCGGTTAATATGACGGGCAGTGCACCTATTGTCGTGAACCCATTACCACCGGTTTATACCGTACAGGGCGGAGGGAGTTATTGTGCAGGATCAGGTGGATTAGATGTGAGCTTATCGGGCTCTGATGCTGGAATTGATTATGAATTATATCTCAACAACATTGCTACAGGAAATATAAAAGCAGGAACAGGAAGTGTGATCAGCTTTGGTAATCAAACACAAGCCGGAACTTATACTGTTGTAGCGGCAAATACAACAAGTTCATGTCAACGCAATATGGCAGGCAGCGTTGATGTAATCGTGAATCCATTACCGCTTGTTTATACAGTGCAGGGTGGAGGAAGTTATTGTGCGGGATCAGGTGGATTGAATGTGAGTTTATCAGCTTCTGATGCCGGGATCAATTATGAATTATATCTTAACAATAATCCTACAGGAAGCATAAAAGCAGGAACAGGAACTGCGATCAGTTTTGGTAATCAAACACAAGCCGGAACTTATACTGTAGTAGCAAAGAATTCAACAACTGCTTGTCCAATTACGATGACAGGTGGTGTAACTATTGTTGTGAATCCATTGCCTCCAGCTTATACAATACAAGGCGGGGGCAGTTATTGCGCAGGAGGAATTGGCGAAGTAGTTAGTTTATCAGGTTCAGATAATGGGATCAATTACGAATTATATCTCAATAATAATCCTACCGGAAATATAAAAGCAGGAACAGGAAGTGCAATCAGTTTTGGTAATCAAACACAAGTAGGTACTTATACTGTTGTAGCAACGAATATAACAAGTGCATGTCCAAATAATATGACAGGTAGTGTAAGTGTGATCATTAATCCATTGCCACCTGTTTATTCTGTACAGGGAGGAGGAAGTTATTGTGCAGGCGGGGCGGGGGTAGCAGTAACATTAGCTGGTTCTGATAATGGAAATAATTATGAATTGTATTTCAATAATAATGCTACAGGAATTATTGTAGCAGGAACGGGAAGTGCGATCAGTTTTGGTAATCAGACACAAGCAGGTAGTTATACGGTTGTAGCCAAAAATGCGACAAGTGCGTGTCCGAATAATATGACAGGCAACGTAAGTGTAATCATCAATCCATTGCCTCCTGTTTATTCTGTACAAGGGGGAGGAAGTTATTGTGCTGGCGGAGCAGGAGTAGCAGTAACATTAGCTGGTTCTGATAATGGAATTAATTATGAATTGTATTTCAATAATAATCCTACAGGAATTATTGTAGCAGGAACGGGAAGTACGATCAGTTTTGGTAATCAAACACAGGCGGGTAGTTATACGGTTATAGCAAAAAATACAACAAGTGCATGTCCGAATAATATGACAGGCAGCGTAAGTGTGATCATCAATCCATTACCTGTAGCAGCAATAAGTTATTTCGCCACTCCTTATTGCGGCACAGGTGTAGCCACCGTTAATCGTACGGGAACACCAGACGGTATTTATACTTCGACACCCGGACTAATAATTAATAGTGCGAACGGAACAATTGATCTGGCTGCAAGTACTCCCGGCACTTACACTGTTACTTATAGTTTCAGTAATGGTACATGTAGTAACGTTACTACCACAGACATTACCATAAAATCTCAACCACTGCCTTTGATCATTGGCGCAACGGTTATATGTGAAGACGGTGCTCTTGATCTAACTGCACAAACTATTAATGGAGCAGCTTATAACTGGTCCTCTTCAAATGGCTTTAGCAGCACTTCTCAAAATATCCATTTAATTAATGCAACACCGGCACTCAATGGTAATTATACTTTAACGGTATCGCTTAACGGTTGTATAAATTCATCATCGGTAGCTGTTTCTGTTAAGCCTAAACCGGTGGCGGTTATTAATGGGGCTCTAACCGTTTGCGAAAATTCAGCACTATCATTAACAGCCGCAGACGCGGGAAGTTTCGCTACCTATAATTGGATAAGGCCGGATAACGTAATCAGCTCATCAAATAATCTTATTATCAATAATATTTCACCGTCTCTTGCAGGAACATACCAGTTGAACGTAATGCTAAATGGGTGTACTAACTCCGCATCACAAAATATTATAGTTACACCAATACCGGTAGCTAAGATAACAGGGCCACAGATAGTTTGCGAAGGATCAGTTTTAAGCCTTGCCGCACAGGATGCGGGACCGGGTGCCATCTACAACTGGATACATTCCCTTGCACAATTTAGCGGCGCACAGGTGACAATAAATAATATTAATCAGTCCCAGGCTGGCCCTTATCAATTGATAGTTCAGAAAAATGGCTGTACCGCAAAAGATACAATGATCGTTTCCGTCACAGCTTTGCCTGTTGCAAAAATTAGCGGCGATAGCGTGGTTTGTGAAAAAGCTTCCGTAAATCTTGTTGCAGCAGATGCAGGGCCTACTGCTATTTATACATGGCTGTTGCCGGATAACACAGTAATTAATAAACCTGCTTTATTTATTACTCAAGCTACACCTGCTTTGGCAGGACAATACAACTTAACCGTAGCAAATAAAAATTGTGTGAATAAAACCAGCTCTGTGGTTCGGGTTAAATTATTACCAGTTACACGTATCATTTCACCTGATTCGCTTTGTACGCTTGACCCATTAAATGTTATAGTCTCTTCAGTGGACAGTGCTGTTGCGTATACATGGTCCGGGCCAGCCGGGCTCACTGCCTCAGGTGATAATATTTTTATTTCTTCTGCATCGCCTGCAAATTCAGGGGCTTATATAGTAACTGCTACAAAAGACGGATGTAGCTCCGTTAATCAAAAATCTGTAGTGGTGAAACCTTTACCGCTTGCCCAAATAAATGGTGCATCAGTTGTGTGTGAAGGGAAACCTATTTCTCTTTTTGCGGCTAACGCGGGGGCATCTGCTAATTATTCCTGGTCCGGAAAACAAGGAATAGTGTCTTCTAATATATCGATGAGTATTTCTAACTCAACCTTATCTGATACCGGAACTTATAAATTGACTGTAATACAGGCCGGTTGTGTTAACCGCACAAGTAAATATGTTGACGTAAGCCGCTCACCGAAAGTAATTATTAATCCTTCTCTTGCAGTGTGCCAGTATACTGGCCAGTTGCAAGTTACTGCCCAGGAGTTAACAGGTCTTTCCGGCAGCGGAGTATTTTCAGGTACCGTTATCAATAACAATGGCCTGGTAAATACGACCGCAGCAGGAACCTTTAATATATTATACACCTTTACTGCAACCAATGGTTGTGTTATTAGTGATACCAGCAGTGTAAAAATCAATCCCGGTGTATTAGTAAATGCCGGACCTGATAAACTGCAGTTCGGAGATGAAGGAACACAATTGAATGCATCAATTACGGGTTCATATCAAAATATAAACTGGACAAATATTCAGGGTGTAGATAGTAAATCTTCGGCTCCATTTGTGAAACCAATGCAAACAACAACATATAACATCACCATAAAAAATCAATATGGTTGCATAGCATCTGATGATGTAGTTGTAAAAGTTGTGCGAATTCGTATTCCTAATGCCTTTTCACCCAATGCAGACGGCATTCATGATAAGTGGATCGTTGATGGATTGCCTGATTTCATTAATTGTGATGTTCAGATTTTTAATCGTTACGGGCAGAGATTATTCATCAGCAAAGGTTACCAGGAACCATGGGATGGCTCCTTTAATGGCAACCCCATGCCAAGTGGTACTTATTATTATATTATCAACCTGAATGACAAAGCCAGAACACCTTTTTCAGGGTGGCTGCAATTATTCAGATAGAAAATTGATCTTATTATTCTTCATTCAACATTGCATTTACCAGTTCCTCCCATTCTTTCTCTAAAGTCATATCCGGTCTTTTTTTGCCGGCCTTATTGTACCAGAAATCAGCGTTCCATATATCACCTTCCTTCCTGTGCAGGTAAGCATGTATCCATGCAGCATTATTACCGGCAATATCCTGGATAACTTCATGAGATTTCTTCCAGTCGCCTTTCCCGTCATACCATAACGATTGAAGGTATGCTGAGATGTTTTCAGGAGGTTTCCCGCCTGATAAACTTTGTTTGAATGTAGTCAAGTCCATACCGCATCTTTTTTGTCAGGATAATATTTCATAAAACCCTTTTCTTAAATTCACATGTAAATTAGTTAGCTTCTGACTAAAATAAATCTGCTGTTTATGTCTGTGATACAGGGTTACGATTCACTAAAATATAAAACTCCTTCAGGAACTGCACTTCAATGTAAAGGATGGATACAGGAAGCGGCATTAAGAATGCTGTTGAATAATCTTGATCCTGAAGTTGCTGAGCGGCCCGAAGAATTGATCGTTTATGGAGGGAGAGGAAAAGCGGCAAGAAATTTTGAAAGTCTTGATCTGATTATTAAATGCCTCAAGAACCTTGAAAACGACGAGACGTTATTAGTGCAGAGCGGGAAGCCTGTCGCCATTGTAAAAACACATGAAGATGCACCAAGGGTCCTTATTTCAAATTCGCAATTGGTTCCTAAATGGGCTACCTGGGAACATTTTGATGAACTGGAAAAAAAAGGGCTGATGATGTATGGACAAATGACGGCCGGAAGCTGGATCTACATCGGCTCACAGGGGATTGTCCAGGGTACTTATGAAACTTTTTCTGCGGTTGCACAACAACATTTTGGTGGCTCATTAAAAGGAACATTAACGGTAACAGCAGGACTTGGTGGAATGGGCGGGGCACAGCCATTAGCCGTAACGATGAATGAAGGAGTCGCGTTAATTGCTGAAGTAGAAGAATGGCGGATGGATAAACGCATTGAAACAAAATATCTTGACGAAAAGTTTGGTGATATTGATGCGGCAATTAACAGAGCGATTAATGCAAAAGCAAATGGTGAAGCAATAAGTATTGGCGTACGCTGCAATGTTGTTCACTTGTTACAGCGATTACTGGACAGGAATATTACTGTAGATATCTTAACTGATCAGACTTCAGCACATGACCCGCTGATCGGTTATGTACCTCATACTTTGACACTTGAACAGGCAAATGTTTTGAGAGAAGAAAATCCAAAAGAATATATTGAACGGAGTTATGATAGTATGAAACTGCACGTTCAATTAATGCTTCAATTACGATCTAAAGGAGCAATTACATTCGATTATGGAAATAATATAAGAGCCAGGGCCCATGAAAGGGGATTGAAAAATGCTTTTGATTTCCCGGGTTTTGTGCCTGCATATATCCGACCGTTATTTTGTGAAGGAAAGGGCCCATTCCGGTGGGTAGCATTAAGTGGTGATCCTGCCGATATAGGGGTAACCGATGATCTTATAAAAAAATTGTTTCCTGAAAACAAAAGCCTTCATCGCTGGTTGCATCTTGCAAAAGAAAGAATTGCTTTCCAGGGTTTGCCCGCACGTATCTGCTGGCTGGGGCAGGGAGAAAGAGAAAAAGCCGGACTCGCATTTAACGAACTGGTAAGAACCGGGAAAGTAAAAGCACCCATTGTTATCGGGCGGGATCATTTGGATACTGGTTCTGTTGCATCTCCGAACCGCGAAACAGAATCGATGCTTGATGGTTCAGATGCTGTAGCGGACTGGCCAGTTTTAAATGCTTTAATGAATACGGCTGGTGGCGCCAGTTGGGTAAGCCTGCATCATGGCGGCGGCGTAGGTATGGGATATAGCATACATGCAGGAATGGTGATTGTTGCAGATGGCTCTGATGCTGCTGCAAAAAGACTCAGCCGCGTCTTAAGAAATGATCCGGGTATCGGCGTTATAAGACATGCTGATGCAGGATATGATATCGCTAAAAAAACTGCAGAAAAATTTGATCTGGGAATTTAGGTTAGGTTATGTTGAATGATAAATGCTGAATGTTGAATGAAGTATCTTTCAATTTGCAACATCATAAAACATTCCCGTTTACATTCAACATTTATCACTCAACATAATCTTCAATGTCGCTTCTTGTCACAAATATCAAATCGCTCGTAAACGCGAGAATAGAAAATAAATTGTTGCGTGGTAAGGAATTATCCGAATTGCCTTGCACTGAAAATGCATACCTGCTTTTAAAAGATGGAAAAATAGATAGCTATGGGCCGATGGATGAACTCGTTCATGCAACATCTTACTATGATGAAGTCTATGACGCAGCCGGTCAATTTGTTTTGCCTTGCTGGTGCGATAGTCATACCCATCTTGTTTTTGCAGGAAGCAGGGAAAGTGAATTTGTTGATAAGATAAAAGGATTAAGCTATGCCGATATAGCAGCAAGAGGTGGAGGCATACTGAACTCTGCAAAAAAATTGCAGGAAATGCCGGAAGAAGAATTACTGGAACTCGCAGAAAAACGATTGAACGAAATTATCCGGTTTGGTACAGGTGCCGTAGAAATAAAATCCGGTTATGGTCTGACGGTTGAAGCGGAGTTGAAAATGCTGAGGGTCATAAATGAATTAAAAGCAATTTCCCCGGTTCCGGTAAAAGCAACTTTTTTAGGTGCTCATGCTTATCCTTCTCAATTTAAAAATGATCATGCGGGTTATATCAGGATGATAACTGAAGAAATGCTTCCTGCGATAGCAGAAAATAATCTTGCAGATTATATAGATGTGTTTTGTGAAGAAGGATTTTTTTCGGTTGATGAAACGCTGGCTATATGTGAAGCCGGCAAAAAATATGGATTGAAGGCTAAGATTCATGCCAACCAACTCAACCTTTCGGGTGGCGTGCAGGCTGGTATAAAAGCAAAAGCTTTATCTGTTGATCACCTCGAAACAATAGATATCGATGCAATTGAACAATTAAGTAGTTCAGATACCATAGGCACAATGTTACCGGGCGCCGCATTCTTTTTACAAATGCAATACCCGCCTGCAAGGCAAATGCTGAGTGCCGGTTGTGCACTGGCACTTGCGTCTGATTATAATCCCGGTAGCTGCCCATCGGGAAACATGAATATGGTTCTGGCGCTTGCCTGCATCCAAATGAAAATGCTGCCGGAAGAAGCGATCAATGCCGCTACAATCAACGGCGCTTATGCTATGGAACTTGAAAAAGAGCTGGGCAGTATTACAGCAGGTAAAAAAGCAAATCTTATCATTACAAAGCAAATTCCTTCGTTATCTTATTTACCTTATTCTTTTGGAAATAATTTAATAGATAAGGTTATTATTAACGGTGAGTTTATTTAAGTTTTAAAAGAAAATCCTGGAATTCAGAAAATTCCGAGGCTTCAGCGTTTTCCGCGAGATAAATTCCGCCTTGTTATTAGTAATAAAAATCGTTTAATTTGATGCTATGAAATACTTCCATGTTTTCAGTAAAGACCAGGTTCTTCAACATACACGTATCAGGAAATTTGAAACCAAGATTGGCGAAGTGGTACAAACCATTTCTGGTAAAGAAAACCTGGAACAGCAAATCCAAAGCAGCCGCGCAACTTTTGTTGTAATTGGGATACCTGAAGATATTGGCGTGAAAGCAAATAATGGAGTAGGAGGTACTGGTAGTGTGTGGACGCCTTTTTTACAATCTTTCCTTAATATTCAAAGCAGTGATTTTCTAAACGGTGATAATATTTTATTGCTCGGACATTTCGATTTTAGTGATCTCTCCAGGGTCATAGAAATGAATGCTCAGAACTTTGATGAGAAAACAGATGCTTACCGTCATGCCGTAAATGCGATCGATGAATCGGTAGAAGGAATAATAAAATTGATAACGCAAGCCGGTAAAATCCCGGTTGTGATCGGTGGTGGACACAACAACGCATATCCCTGTATCAAGGGTACTGCTAAAGGATTAATGAAAGCAGGAAAAATTCCGCTGGCACAGATCAATGCTATTAATTTAGATGCTCATGCCGATTATCGCCCTTTGGAGGGACGACATAGCGGGAATGGGTTTCGTTACGCAGAAGAAGATGGTTATATGGAGCGATATTTTATTCTGGGCTTCCATGAAAATTATATTGCTCAAAATGTCTGGATGGATATTGTCAACAATCCTTTTATGGACTGCATTAGTTATGAAGATATTTTCATTCATGAAAAAAGATCTTTCAGGCAAGCGATCCAGGATGCAACAAGTTTCGTAGGTGATAATTATACGGGTATTGAACTGGATATTGATAGTATAGAACATGCCCTCAGCAGTGCTGTTACGCCGGTTGGTGTATCAGTGGCAGATGCCAGGCAATTTGTTTATTTCAGTGCCCGTGATACACAGGCTGCATACCTGCACATCTGTGAAGGCGCCTGCCAGTTAGATGATGGAAGGAGAGATGATAGTACCGGGAAACTAGTTGCTTATTTAGTGAGTGATTTTATTAAGGCGCACGCTGAATAAATGTGAATTTTGAATGTTAAATGCTGTATGCTAGAAAAAGAATGATCTTCATTCAACATTCAACATTAATTTTCCATCTCCATTATTTTTTCAAACAATGTTTCATTTTCCTGCGTTATCTCAGACAAATCCTTCTGAACCTGCTTATATGAATTTTCAAGCTGAAGAAATTTTGTTTTGTCAGAATAATTTTCAGGCAGTGAAAGATCGAGCTCTATTTGTGTTTTCTTTTTATTCAATGCGGCCAGTTGTTCTTCTGCTTTTGCAAACTGGCGCTGTATTTTTTGCAGTTCTTTTTTTTCTTCCGTGAGTTTATTTGAAGGTTGTTGGCTGGCGGATAGTTTGGACACCACGATTTCAGGAGTTACATTTTTTTCTTTTGAATTATTACCTCTTGCACTAGCTGCGGCGCTCTTCTTTTTCCTTTCATTCCACTCAACCCATTCCTCGTAATTTCCTTTAAACTCTTTGATCTGGTTATCTTCTATCTCCCATATTTTGTTTGCAGCCTTAGAAATAAAATAACGGTCGTGACTCACTAAAATAAAAGTTCCTTCATACTGGTTCAATGCTTGCACAAGCAACTCAACACTGTGAATATCCAGGTGGTTAGTAGGTTCATCCAGTAAAAGAAAATTCGCTTTACTCGCAATTACTTTTGCTAAGGCTACTCTTGCTTTTTCACCGCCGCTTAATACTTTAATTTTTTTCTCCACATCATCACCGCTGAAAAGAAATGCACCCAGCAGGCTTCGCAGTTCAAGATCAGTTTTTCCTGATCCCGCTGTTTTCAATTCACCTATTACATCATTATTTAAATTCAACGCTTCTAACTGGTGCTGTGCATAAAAACTTTCATCAACATTATGTCCCCATACTCTTTCTCCTTCGAACGGCTCAGTGCCTGCAATAATTCTGAGCACCGTAGATTTACCCTTACCATTGGCACCGATCAGTGCGATCTTATCGCCCCGGTTTATTTCTGCTTCCGCATTTTCAATGATGGTTAAGTCGCCGAATTTTTTTGTAGCATGCTTTATAGAAACCAATACTTTCCCCGGCTGCTTATCCACCTGGAAGTTGATCCGCATATTTGGCCGTTCAATTCCTGACTGCTCCAGTTTTTCAATTTTGTCCAGCCTTTTCATGGCACTCTGTGCTGCCGCAGCTTTCGAGGCCTTTGCTCTAAACCTTTCAATAAATCTTTCCTGCTGGCGAATATAATCCTGCTGATTTTCGTAGGCACGCTGCTGCAACTCTACTCTTAATTCTTTTTCTGTTTCATAATAATCATAGTTGCCACTATAAATATGTAATTGTTGCTGGTAGAGTTCAACAATTTTGGTAACCATCCGATTCAAAAAATATTTATCGTGGCTCACGATCACAACGCTGCCCTGGTAGTGCAGCAAATATTTTTCAAGCCATTCTATCGATGGAAGATCAAGGTGGTTGGTAGGTTCATCCAGTAATAAAACATCCGGTTGTTGCAAGATCATTTTTGCAAGCAGAACACGCATTCTCCATCCGCCGCTAAATTCTTTATAGGGACGATTTAGATCGGCATTGGCAAATCCCAGGCCCTGTAATACTTCTTCTGATTTATGATGGATGGTATAACCGCCGAGTACTTCGAGATCATGAAGTTTATGGGAGTATTCATCCAGCAATTTTTCATCGCTCCTCGATTCCAGTATCAACCCTAATTCTTCAATTTCTTTTTCCAGTTTTTTTATTTCCTCGAACGCTGTCATCGCTACTTCAAGAATCGAATCGTTCGTATCAAAACTCAGCAAGTCCTGGTGCAGGTAACCGATGGTTGTACCACGACTTTTTTCAACCGTTCCTTTGGAAGGAAGATATTGACCCGTAAAAACTTTCAACAGTGTGGATTTACCTGTCCCGTTGTAACCTATCAAACCAATCCTTTCACCCGGGTGAATATGCCAGGTAGCATCTTCCACAATTGCACGGGCACCAAATTCGAACGTAAGATTATTTAATCCAATCAGCATATAAAAAAATGTTCGCAAAGTTACGGTAAACGAGCAAGCTATTTAAGCCCTACCTTTGCAAAAACGCTTAAAAAATGAAGAAAGGATGGCTGTTTATACTCGCTGGCTTAGTGGCGATTATAGCTTTATATTTTCTTGTATATCATAATAGTGAGGAGAAAAGCGATGTAGCCAAATTGCAGGCCCTGTCGGTGAATAAAAATACGGGGCCGTTTAACCAGTCATTCGATAGTATGATGAATGCCTATTACCAGCTGCATGATGCTTTTGTAAACTGGGACACGGCTGCAGTTTCTCAATTATCCAATGCACTCGCTGCAGCGATTACAAGACTTCCGGTTGACCAGGTAAAGGGAGATTCTGCAATTGTAATTACTGCAAGAAGTCTTGCTGAAACAGCGGCAGGAGAAAGCGAAGCGATTGCCGCAGAGCCAGGTATTGAAGAAAAACGCCGTTCTTTTTATACATTATCTGAAGGGTTGTATAATCTTGCCCGGACAGTTAAATACGATGGTGGAATAATTTATCATGTTAATTGCCCTATGGCTTTTAATGATGATGAAGAAGCTTTCTGGCTTAGCAGGGAAAATAAAGTGGTGAATCCTTATTTAGGAACTAAACATCCTAAATATAAAAATGCGATGTTGAATTGCGGCGAGGTAAAGGACTCGATCGATTTTACAAAAAAATAATTCTGAAGCCTCCTGCGGGAGGTTTTTTATTTGATTGATATGAAGGCAAGGCTGGCTATTTTATTTCCTCTTTTTATTATTGCAGCAAATTCTTTTGCGCAAAAATTTACCCTGAATGGTTATGTAAGAGATTCTTTATCGGGTGAAACTTTAATTGGTGCATCATTGGCAATTAGAGAATCCGGCAGGGGAGTTAATACTAACCAATACGGATTTTATTCCCTCACTTTAGAAAAAGGAACTTATCATTTTGTGGGTTCTTTTATAGGATACCAGTCCCGGGATATCACCATCAACCTTAATTCTGATCAGCAATTAAATATTGATCTTTTGCCGCAATCATTCCTGATGAATAATGTAACGGTCACCGGCAGGAAAAGAGAAAGTAATGTGAAGGCTGCACAGATGGGAAGAATTGATCTGAGTATGGCCACTGCAAAAAGTCTCCCTGCTTTATTCGGTGAAGTAGATATTTTAAAAACCCTGCAGTTACTTCCCGGGGTTCGCAATGCAGGAGAGGGCAATGCCGGCTTTTATGTGAGAGGCGGAGGGCCGGATCAGAATTTAATATTACTGGATGATGCGGTTGTTTATAACACCGGTCATTTATTTGGTTTTTTCTCTGTGTTTAATTCTGATGCGGTGAAAAATTTGACACTTATAAAAGGAGGGATGCCGGCACAATATGGCGGACGATTATCTTCAGTTGTTGATATTGCAATGAAAGAAGGTAATATTAATAAAACACAGGTTGATGCCGGTATTGGTTTGATCGCTTCCCGCTTTTCTATCCAGGGTCCGCTGAAAAAAGACAAAGCTTCCTATATTATTTCTGCAAGAAGAACTTATATCGATGCTTTGCTAAAGCCGTTTATAAAAAAAACGAGTTCGTTCCATGGGTCAGGTTATTATTTCTATGATCTGAATGCTAAAATGAATTATAAGTTTTCTGAAAAGGACAGGCTGTACCTGAGCGGTTATTTTGGAAGAGATGTATTCGATTTCAGGAATGCTAAAAGATCTTTCAGCACTTCAATTCCATGGGGAAATTCTACCGGAACAGTAAGATGGAATCATGTATACAATAAAAAATTATTTTCCAATCTTTCTCTAGTTTATAATGACTATCAATTTGTTTTTGAAGGAACGCAGAATGATTTCAATCTTAAACTTTCATCAGGTATCCGGGATGTAAATGCAAAATTTGATTTTGATTTTTACCCATTGCCGGAACATAAAATTAAATTCGGAGCGCTTTATACTTACCACAATTTTACTCCGAGTGTTGCTTCGGGCAGGCAGGATACTACACGCTTCAGACCGGCTAATGCCAGTGTAAAACATGCAGGGGAAGCCGCGATATATGTACAGGATGACTGGGACATCAGTTCAAAAATAAAGTTGAATTATGGTGTGCGTTATGGAACATTCACCCAGCTTGGCAGGTATACTTTATATAAGAAAGATGCTAACGGAAACAGAACAGACAGCACCGTATATGGCAGGGGGCAAGTGGTAAAATCGTATGGCGGAATTGAACCCCGGGCAACCATAAGAATTGCTATCAGTGATAACAGTTCACTTAAAGCAGCCATCACCAGGAATCTTCAATACATACACCTGGTAAGCAATGCCGGCACCACTTTGCCAACTGATCTTTGGGTACCAAGTACATTTAATGTAAAACCACAGATCAGCTGGCAATATGCAGCAGGTTATTTTCAGAATTTTCAGAATAATACTTTTGAAACATCACTGGAACTTTATTATAAACAAATGCAGAACCAGATCGAATATAAAGAAGGGTATACCCCGTCGCTGACCGATCCTGAAGAAGAATTTGTTTTCGGTAAAGGCTGGAGTTATGGCGCTGAGTTGTTCATCAATAAAGTAAAAGGAAAACTTACGGGCTGGATAGGTTATACTTTATCCTATACCTGGAGACAGTTTCCCGATCTTAATAAAGGAGAAAAATATCCCAGTAAGTTTGACCGCCGTCACGATCTTTCTGTTGTTGGTACTTACCTGCTGAATAACAAATGGAAATTTTCTTCTGTCTTTGTTTTTGGAACTGGTAATGCGATGTCGTTACCGGAAAGATTTTATTTTGTTTCTGGTGTATTAACGCAGGAATACAGCCGTATCAATGCATACAGGATGAAAGCTTATCACCGCCTCGATCTTTCTGCGGTGTATACGCCTGTTCAAAAAAAGAAAAGAAATCATACAGGCGAATGGGTTTTTAGTGTGTATAATGTTTATAGCCGTTTGAATCCTTATTTTATTTATTTCGACCAGCAAGGAAGTGTAGTGAATGGAAATTTACAGGTGGAGGCGAAACAGGTTTCTTTATTTCCGGTTATTCCGTCGGTAACTTATAATGTGCACTTCTAAATTCAAAAGTAAAAATTCAAAATTCAAAAGTCAAACGCTCTGTGTGTATTTTTTGACTTTTTACTTTTGACTTTTGAATTTTTACCTATTTCTTCGGTACATATTGTACCACAATTTTCGCATTCTTTTTTTCATCCGATAATACAGGGAACTCGTAACGCTTTCCTCCCGTAGTAATTACAACAAGTGCAGTATTTGGAGGTACATCACCCAGATTATTTGCCACCACAATAAATTCATGCATGATCTCGTCTTCATCAGCATGTATTTGTACAGTAAGTGCTTTGTATGAAAGTTTTTTTCTGTTAACTACGGTTTCATTGTTGTGATAAACGGTGATAGTGTCATTATCAATCTGGCCGTTATCATACAATTCCAATTTAATATCGGGTGAATAAGTAACAATCGTTTTAATAAGCGGGTTGTCTCTTTCTTTTACTAAACGGGGCACGGGGTAAATTGTTTTTGGAGATTCACTCCATTGTGGATCGCCAGGCTTTAAAGGAACAATAACGAGATCAGGATCTTTGGGTTCATTGTCTTTTTTTGTTTTACCGGCAGGTGGTAATGGTTTTTTAGGTGATGTTTTTTTGGCAATGCCAATAGCAGGTTTTTTTGTAAGAGGCGGATTTGTTTTACCGGTAGCTGACAATGGTTTTTTCGCCGGATTATTTTTGGCGACGCCAGTACCGGGTTTTTTTGTAATGCCTGAGTTTGTTTTACCTACAGGGTGAGGAACACTCTCTTTTTTAGCACTATCTTTTTTTATTAAAAAATCTTCTTTTTTAAATATCGGCTCAGGAACTTTTTCCAGGTAAACATAACCGGATCCGCAATCAGAAAGTTCTTTCATTTTAACGCTCAGGTAGGTTCCTTCCAAAATTTCCTGGCTTCCGCTTGTTTTCAAATCAAGATAGCAGGTCATCAGGCAGACATAACTTCCTTTCGATATTTTAACTTCCAGCAAATCTTTTTCCTTGAAAATGATGCTGTTATTTTTCATGTGAATACCCTGCAGGCCAGACTTACCGTAAAAATCAGTGGACTTGTAAGAATAAGTGACACCGCTTAGTTCGCTGCTCTTTCCTTCAGACATCTGTATTTCATAACGGTAGCGTTCAGAAGGTTTCGTTTTATCATAGAAGTAACCTCTCCATACACCCGTCAGTTTTTGGGCGCATAAAGGGGATAGGAATAAAACGGATAATGCGAGCAGGGTAACAGGCCGCCTCATAGCAACAAAAATAGATTCGCAATTTAGTGTTTGCTGATAAAGAAGCGTTAATTCGCTGAGGTGTTAGATGTACGAAGTAAGATGCTAGCCCGGAACCATCCATCGTACTTCGTACACCTAACACCGTACATTGAATTCGACCATACATTTTTTCGTAGTTTTGCCACCAGTTTAAAAGTGGATTTTTTATTTATATGATCAATATTTCATTTCCAGACGGGGCCGTAAGACAATATGAACCAGGGGTTAGTTCATTGGATATTGCCAAATCAATCAGCGAGGGCCTGGCGAGAAAAGTGCTGGCAGCCGAAGTAAATGGCGAAGTATGGGATGCCACACGTCCTATCACCTCAGATGCGTCATTAAAGCTGCTTACATGGGACGATAAAGACGGAAAATCTACATTCTGGCACTCATCAGCTCACCTGATGGCGGAAGCTGTGGAATCTTTATACCCCGGCGTAAAGTTTTGGGTGGGGCCCGCGGTTGAAAATGGCTTTTATTACGACATGGATCTTGGTGGAAACCAAATTGGTGAAGAAGACCTTAAGCAGCTCGAAGAAAAAATGAAAGAGCTGGCAAAACAGAATAATGCTTACTCACGCAAAAAAATTTCTAAACCTGAGGCCGTTTCCTATTTTAAAGAGAAAGGAGATGAATATAAATTAGACCTGCTTCAAAATTTGGAAGACGGATCTATTACTTTTTATACACAGGGAAGTTTTACAGACCTCTGCCGTGGTCCGCATATTCCGGCAACAGGTTTTATAAAAGCGATCAAACTTACCAATATAGCAGGCGCTTATTGGAAAGGCGATGAAAAAAATAAAATGCTGACGCGGTTATATGGCGTAACATTTCCTAATCAGAAAGAACTGGATGAATATCTCCTCATGCTTGAAGAAGCGAAGAAGAGGGACCATCGTAAACTTGGAAAAGAATTGGGTATTTACACCATGGATGATGATGTTGGCCAGGGCCTGATCATGTGGATGCCCAATGGAACTGTTATTATTGAAGAATTGGAAAAACTAGCAAAGGAAACCGAAGATGATGCGGGCTATAAAAGGGTGGTAACGCCGCATATTGCGAAAGAAAGCATGTACCTCACGAGCGGTCACCTTCCTTATTATGCAGATAGTATGTACCCGCCTATGGAACTGGAGGGAGAGAAGTACTATTTGAAATCAATGAATTGCCCGCATCACCATAAAATATTTGCGGCGGAGCCTAAGAGTTATCGCAATCTCCCTTACCGTATTGCAGAATATGGAACGGTTTATCGTTATGAACAGAGCGGTGAATTATTTGGATTGATGCGGGTGCGTTGCCTGCATATGAATGATGCACACATCTATTGTACGAAAGAACAATTTGGCGACGAGTTCAGGGCGGTGAATGAAATGTACCTGAAATATTTTAAGCTATTCGGGGTTGATAAATATGTGATGAGACTTAGTCTTCACTCAAAAGAAAAATTAGGAATTAAATATGTGAATGAACCGGAGCTTTGGGAAGAGACTGAAAAAATGGTGAGAGACGTATTGATCGAATCCAATATTCCTTTTGTTGAAGTGCAGGATGAAGCAGCTTTTTACGGTCCTAAAATCGATGTGCAGATATACAGCGTGATAGGTCGTGAATTTACTTTGGCTACCAACCAGGTAGACTTTTCACAGGGAAGAAGTTTTAAACTGGAATTCACTAATAAAGACAACCAGCCTGAAACTCCGCTTATTATTCACCGGGCTCCGTTAGGAACGCATGAACGTTTTATTGGTTTTCTGCTTGAACATTATGCTGGAAAGTTTCCTGTATGGTTATCGCCGGTGCAGGTAAAAATTCTGCCCATCAGTGATAAATTCATGGAGTATGTTGTTGAAGTGAAAAACAAGCTTCGGAAGTCTGGCGTAAGGGTTGAAATAGATGAACGCAGCGAAAAAATAGGAAAAAAGATAAGGGAGGCAGAATTAAGCCGTGTGCCTTACATGCTGGTGATTGGTGAAAAAGAGATGACAGAGAACAAGTTATCGGTTCGCCGCCAGGGAAAAGGTGATATGGGAGCCCTAGACGTAAGCGAATTTATTAATATGATCACCGAAGAAATAAGAGAAAGGAAAGCCGCCGAATAAAAATCTGTATTTTTAACCTTAGCTCATAAAATTATTTTTTAACCAAACCATTTTTAACCAAACAAGAATTAATGGCTTTACCACAAAGAGGAAGATTTAATCCGCGGTTTAACCGCCAACCAGAACCCGAACATCGTATAAACGACAGAATACGGGTACCACAGGTAAGATTAGTAGGCGATAATGTAACAGTAGGTGTTTACCCTGTTGAAGAAGCAAGGAAAATGGCAATCCAGCAAGAGCTTGACCTTGTAGAGATTTCTCCAAATGCAGACCCTCCCGTTTGTAAGATCATCGATTATAAAAAATTCCTTTACGAGAAAAAGCGTAAGGAAAAAGAAATGAAAGCGAATGCCAAGCAGAGTGAAGTAAAAGAAATACGCTTTACGCCTGGTACAGACGATCATGACTTTGATTTTAAAGCCAAACACGCTGAAAAGTTTTTAAAAGACGGTAATAAAGTAAAAGCATACGTGCAGTTTAAAGGACGTGCAATTATGTTCCAGGACAGGGGGCAATTATTGTTGCTAAAATTCGCAGAACGGCTGGCAGAAGTAGGAGTGCTGGAAGGATTACCGAAGATGGAAGGAAAAAGAATGTTGGCGATGTTTGCGCCGAAACCGAATAAGAAAAAAGAAGCAAAACCAGAGAAAATATAAAGGGCCGTTTGGCCCTTTTTTTATTTCATTATTTATCAGTTGATTTTTATAAACTTCCGGTTCTTCCTCCATCAACAGGCAGGTTAATTCCATTTATATAAGCTGCGGCTGGCGAGCAGAGAAAAGCTACTGCGGCACCAAATTCCTCCGGTTCGCCCAAACGTTGTGCAGGAATGGCAGAAGTTGTTCGTTTTAAAATATCTTCTTTTGTAACGCCTGCATCTTTTGCTTGTTTAGCAAACAAATATTCCAGCCTGTCGGTATTGGTATAACCCGGCAAAACATTATTAACGGTAATCCCGAATTGTGCAATTTCATTTGCAAGTGTTTTGGCCCAGTTAGCAACTGCGGCCCTTACCGTGTTCGAAATTCCTAATCCATTGATAGGCTGTTTTACGGATGTTGAAACGATGTTAATAATGCGGCCATAACCAGCCTGCTTCATTCCCGGAACAAGCAATTGTACAAGTATATGAGAACTGATAAGATGAGTACGAAACGATTTCTCTATTTCTTCAGCATCAGTTTCTAACAGAGATGCAGAAGGAGGGCCGCCTGCATTATTCACAAGAATATGAATGATATTATTTTTCAATAAAAAATCACTTATTATTTTTTTAGTGTTTACCGGATCCGATAAATCCATTGCTAAATATTGGTGCCGCTGATTATGATTTACCGCAAGTTCTCTTACAGCAGCAGCTAACTTTTCTGCATTGCGACTAACTAAAATAACAGTCGCACCAAGTAGTGCCAGTTCTTTTGCAGAAGCGAATCCTAATCCTTGTGACCCGCCGCATATAAGAGCGGTTTTATTTTCGAGATTTAAATTCATAAGATTAATAATTCAATATTCGTGTAACAAGTCTTTCAAAATTTATACTCTTCTCTTTCCGGGTTAAACACATCCAGTAATTCGCAAGCCGTAATAGCTTTACCGCCATGTTTTATATATGGCGGAATAACCGCCACCATACCTGATTCCAGAATCCTGGTCTCACCATCGACTGTTAATTCGAATTTTCCTTTCAGTACTTGTGCAACCTGTTCATGCAGGTGATTATGTTCAGGCATAATCGCACCTTCACGAACCGTCCAGTAAGCAAAACTTAATGTACCGGTGTGAACCATCCGAACAGTATAACCCTCAATGATCTCTTTGGTTGGAAGCTCTTCTGTGTTAACAAATGCCATAAAAATTATTTGATGTAAGTAGTTTTAAGAATTTATATGAGTGCAGTTTGTATTTGCAGGCGTAGATTTGAATATGCAACTCAAGGTATTTTTATTCATACTATTTTTTTTAGCTTGTACTTCACAAAAACTTTTTGCACAACAAAAAGATAGTTTACCGCATCCGCTCTGGTTTGTAAATGTTATAAATAATAATCAGCCTTCACTCAAATTTCCTTCAAATTACTATTCTGCCCATCTTGGCTTTTTCTGTGCTAAAGAATTACAGATTGAAAATAAAAC
>JAQBNK010000084.1 GCA_028288595.1 Chitinophagaceae bacterium | reverse complement strand
AGCTTTTTTATTTGGCTATTGCATCGCTTTAGCATTTAATATTTAGTATTTAGTATTTAGTATTTAGTATTTAGTATTTAGTATTTAGTATTTAGACAAAACGTTACTTCCCTACCGGTGCATACTTATCATCAACTAATTACATCCCTTGCCTTTTATCAATATCCTGGTTCCGTTCACTTCATAAGCAGCATTCGTCGTAAGGCAAATGATTTTTAGTTTGGTATACAGGTCCTGGTTCGTAACATCTCCTGTAAAAACACAGTTATAAATATTCGCATTATCTACCACCAGCTCGATGCCATACGTTGTTTCTATCTTTTTAAAAACGGCAGAAAGTTTTTCCTGGTCAAACACAAAAGCGGCTTCCACAATATCATCCCTAAACAATCCTTTATCATCTATCATGTCTTTATCATCATGCGGATGAAGTGGAAGCGGTTTTTCAACAAGTGTAGTTTCAAAAATCTTATTGTCTTTCTTATAGATCGCTTTTTGATTTTGTGTTACGATAACAGAATTCAAAAGACCGTCAGCTTTAACGCCTTTATCGTTTTCATATACCTGCACTTTACCGGTGCTAACCGCAACTTCAGCATTGCCCGTAACAGGGTTGGTATTGATGCGAAAACTTGTTCCCAATACTTTGGTTACGATCTTATTATAGTACACATAAAAAGGCTGATGCGGATTGCGAACCACTTTAAAAAATGCTTCTCCATCCAGGTAAATTTCCCGGGCATTACCCGCAAATTGTTTTGGATAAGAAATATGACTTCCGGGCTGAAGCGTAACCTTGCTTCCATCCGGCAATAAAAAAAGCTTTTCAACAGACGACTCGTTGGCGAAAGAAACAGTCTCTGTATGAACGATAGCCGTAAAGGCCCGCTGATCAAGACCAACTTTCGAAGTCGGCAAAAATAAATAGACCGAAATAATAATTCCTGCAACTGCTGCCGCCGCTGCCCATTGCCAGGCCGGCAATATTTTTTTCCTCATGGGAAGTATGGCAGTTATATTTTTTTCTGAATTGAAAATATTTCGGACGATCTCCTGCGAAACATGTGGCGGTGGCCCCTGGTTCTTTTTCTCTTCAAGATGATGGAGGTCTGCCTGGATAGATTCTGCAAGTAACTGGTCGTTATTCGAATCATCAACAAGATTGAAGAATTCTTCATGCTCTTCAACAGTCAACTTACCTGAAATATATTGGTCGAGGAGATATTTAAAGCGGTTGTTTTGGTTCATATACAAGCACCGGCCGAGGGCCGATACTTTTTAATACAACCGAAAGCTTAGTCAGGAGTACAGGAACCGAAAAAAAATAATGAGTGGGAGAAATACGATGCCTTTTACTTTCATATACTCCCTGATATTATCCAGCGCACGGGACATATGCGTTTTTACCGTTAGCGGCGAAATCTCCAGGTTGGTGGCTATCTGCTCGTATGTAAGGCCCTCGTAACGTGCGAGATAAAAAACTTTTTGCTGTTGCAAGGGCAATTTATTAAATGCATCCCGTAAAAGTTGCTCGTATTCTGAGTCCTGCAATTTGGCTGGACCAACATTCTCCACCTCACCTCCAGTGTCTTTTAATTTGCTGAGGGCACGCCATTCCCGTGCAATTTTTTTCAGCCTGTTTAGCACATTATTCTTTGCAACAGTATAGAGCCAGGCTTCCGGAGATTGATCCTTTCTTAAATTTTTTCTTTCAAACCATAACTTTAAAAAAACATCCTGTGTAACCTCTTGCGCCAATACTGGAGATTTAAGATAACGCATAGACACCTGGTAAATACGGTTGCAATAACGGTCGTATAATACCTGGAAGGCATACTGGCTGTCTTCAGCTAAAAGGCAGATCAGTTTAGTTTCTTCGTATTGGTTATATTCTTTGTCCAAGTTAGTGTTGCTATACCGAAAGTAGTTTTTTTAACCAGTAAACCAAATGAATGATGGTTGATAAACTGCGAAGTCGGTTTTAAAATCTTTGATCTTCAATTTAATATGAGGTCATCTTTTCAATAAAAAATTTTGAGGACCCGGCTTCGGTAATTCTGTTGAGCTGTTGTTGCGTCGCACTTTTCAGCTTTCTGTTCGCTGTTCAACTTCAGCCGCAGTATTAACGTTTAACTTTATAATTTCAAATCTATTTTTCTTCCTGTTCTGGTTGCTTCATAGATCGCATCAATGATCTTCAGGTCTTTTAATGCTTCTCCTCCATCAACAGGCACAACAGGTTGTTTTCCCTCTAAAATAATTCCTGCCATTTCTTCCATCTGCACCGTCTGGTGAGTTACATGCGGATACATTAATTCTCCTTTATTTGTTTTCCCTTTGATGGGGCCATAACCAGTAGATGGCTGCATTTCTGCAAATTCATTGTCGCCATTTAAGAAAAAACGGTCGAGGTTATTCATGCTGTACGTCGACAAACACGAAGCTGTTGCTCCGGAAGGAAACCCGAATTGAAACTGTATTGTTTCATCCACTCCTTCTTTAAATTTTACATGATCGGTTTTTGTTTCCTGCGCCATTACCCAAACCGGATCTTCACCCACCATATAACGGGATCCGTTGATAGCATAAATTCCGATATCCATTAATGAGCCCCCACCAGCCAGTTGTTTATTTAATCTCCATTGTGTTGGGTCACCAATTCTAAAACCGCACAATCCCTGGAAGAAAAGTATTTTTCCGAATTCACCCGCATTGCGCATCCTTATTATTTCAAGCGTTTTCGGTTCGAAGTGCATGCGGTACCCAACCAATAATTTCACGTTTGCTTTTTTGCATGCATCGATCATTTCCTGTCCCTCTTTAGCATTCAGTGCCATGGGCTTTTCGCAGATAACATGTTTCCCTGCTTTCGCCACACGTATCACCTGGTCGTGATGTAAAGCGTTAGGCGTAATAACGTATACCGCATCTATGTCCGGGTTATTTTTTACCTGGTCAAAATTTTCGTAGTTGTAACAATTTTTATCCGGGATATTATATTTAGCCTGCCATGTTTTTATTTTGGAAGGCGTGCCACTGATCACCCCAACTAATTTTGCTTTCGTGCAGGATTGCATCGCCTCGGCAACGCGGTTACCATAACTGCCAAGACCCATTATTGCAATCCGTAAAACCGGACCGTCATATTTTAAATCTGGATTGGCAGCTAAACAGTTCCGGGGCAAAAAAGGTAAAGCAATAAGAGGAGCAGTTAGCTTTTGTAAGAAGTCGCGACGTGTATTCATTGCAGAGGTTTCTTAAATTTAAACAATAAGAAAATGAAATACGGCACAGTTCGCGGGAAATCTTGAAATTGAAAAATATTGCATTTATACGTCCAGCCCCACAAAGTTCCGAAAGTTCAATTGTGCGACGCAACGAACGATCCCATGAAAAACAAATGCCGGGTAAAAAAAAGAGTTGACAACTTTTAAGAAGTTGTCAACTCTATACGTGTGTTAATCAAAACAATTTCATTCTACGCTATCTGCGCTCTTACTTTTGGTATCAACGCATGCATGATGAGCCACGCAACTAAATACGCACTCCCGCAACCAATAAACATAATGAGGTAACCGGTTTGTATGTGCCCGAGACTTTTATAATAATCAAATAACCATCCTGCAGCTTTTGATACGACAATTCCACCTAAACCTCCTGCCATACCACCAATACCTGTTACAACGCCGACAGCTCTTTTTGGAAACATATCAGAAACCGTAGTGAAGATATTAGCGCTCCACGCCTGGTGTGCAGCGGCAGCAAAACCAATGATCAAAATAGCGAGCCACATGTTATAGCCGCCTAATAATTGTGCGAGTACAACAGGTAATGCACAGAAAGCATAAATAAGCATCGATCTTTTCCTCGCATTAAAAACAGGACGTCCTTTTTTTGCAAAGCTCATAGGGAGATAGCCACCGTACACACTTCCTACAGCCGCTATGGTATACACCAAAGCAATCGGTACAGCGAATTCAGTTTTGCTTAAATGATATTGTTCGGTTAAAAAATCAGGCAGCCAGAAAAGATAAAACCACCAAACACCATCAGTCAAAAATTTACCGATCGCAAATGCCCAGGTTTGCCGGTAACCGAGTAATTGCCCCCACGACATTCTTGTATCATCATCTTCCTGCGCTACTGCTATTGAAACACTCGCATCAGTATCACTATGTATATATTCAAATTCCTCTTTACCCAACTTAGCGTGTTTAGCAGGTACTTCGTATAACCAGAACCAGAATATCAGCCAGATCAGTCCTATCGCACCGGTAATAACAAAGGCCCATCTCCATCCCCATGCAACCGCAATAAACGGAACAGATAAAGGTGCTATGATAGCACCGATGTTGGACCCTGAATTAAATATACCTGTTGCTAATGCTCTTTCTTTTTGAGGAAACCATTCTGCAACTGTTTTAATGGCAGCAGGAAAATTTCCTGATTCTGTTACACCCAACAACCCACGTGCAACAAAAAAACCAGTGGTACTTCTTACCAGTGCATGGCCAATGGCAACTAAACTCCATAAGAGTAATGATAAGGCATAACCGATCTTTGTTCCTAATTTATCAATCAACCTTCCCACACCAAACATGGCGAGTGCATACATTAACTGGAAGGCAACCGTAATATTTGCATAATCTGTTTTACTCCACCCGAATTCTTTGTCAAGATCGGGTTTAACAAGACTTATCACCTGCCTGTCTAAATAATTAATGGTAGTAGCAAAAAATATCAGGGCACAGATCGTCCACCTGTATTTTCCCATGCGTGCAGCGGAAGGAATGGTTGTAGGCATCGTTAGGTTTTATGTTTATCGAACTGACTTAATAATTTCCAGTACTTTTTTTGTCTGCTCCGTTAACTCATCATAGGCTTTATTTTCCAATGCAGCTTTGGTGATCAGTTTACTTCCCATGCCTACTGCACACACACCGGCTTTAAACCATCCTGAAATATTTTCTTTATCAACATCAACACCACCGGTTGGCATAAATAACATGCCCGGAAATAATTCTTTGATGGCACTAACAAAAGATGGTCCCAGTAAATTACCCGGAAACAGCTTTACCATTTTAGCACCCAGTTGTTCAGCTTTAATAATTTCGGTCGGCGTCATACAACCAGGCACCCAGAGAATATTATTTTGATCAGCCACTTTTATAGCATCTTCTACAAGACCTGGACTTATTAAATAATCTGCACCTGCATCTATAAAAGCTTTTGCTGAATCCGCGTTTTTAATTGTTCCCACACCGAGATACATTCCTTTTAATTCTGTATCGCATACTTTGCGCATCTCTTTAAAATTCTTTAATGCGGCTTCTCCCCTGTTGGTATATTCAACCGTTCGGATGCCGGCATTAAACAACGCTTTTAAAACGGCGATACTTACATCGGTATCCTTGTAAAAATATAAAGGTAAAATGCCCTGCTCAGGTATCAGTTGCAGAATCTGTGCTTTCTTATCCATATGGTTTTATTAATAAAAATTGTAATAGCGTTATCGGGGGGTGATGCGTTACAAATAAGAGACATGCAAGCATCGTTTAGCTTATAATGTTAGCGGCCTCAAGATAACCAAGACTTTCTTAATAAGTTTAAAAAAGTCGCTGGATTTTACGCAATCGTATTCGTAAAAATTGCCGCCCGAAATACCTGATACTCTATTCTTTCTGCATAAATTTGATAACTATCCTCATCAAGCGAAATATTAAACATCAATTCATTTTTATTAAACTTACTAACGACATGCCTAAGAAAGTTGTGACACTCGGAGAAATAATGATGCGCCTTTCCACTCCCGGATTTCAGCGCTTTGTACAATGCGACAGTTTTGATGTTACCTATGGCGGTGGTGAAGCAAATGTTGCCGCAGCAATTTGTAACTATGGACTGAACGGTACATTCCTTACAAAAGTGCCCGATAACCCGCTGGGGCAAGCGGCCATTAATCACCTTCGCCGTTATGGAGTGGATACGCAATACATTGCCCGTGGTGGGAAACGACTGGGTATTTATTTTTTAGAGACCGGTGCCGCCATGCGTGCATCCACTGTTGTTTACGATCGCTCAGGCGCTTCAATTGCTGAAGCAGGTATTGAAGATTTTGATTTTGATAAAGTTTTCGAAGGTGCAGACTGGTTCCATACAACCGGCATCACTCCGGCATTGAGTGATAAATGTGCGGCCCTTGCCGAGCATGCATTAAAAACGGCGAAAGCAAAAGGAATTACGACCAGCATAGATCTTAACTACAGAAAAAAATTGTGGACCAAAGAAAAAGCAAGAGAGGTGATGACAAAACTTTGTCAGCATGTTGATGTTTGTATCGGTAATGAAGAAGACGCGGATACCACACTCGGTTTTAAAGCTGAAGGAACCGATGTTACCAAAGGCGAACTGAGTCTTGATGGTTATAAAAGTGTCTTCAAACAAATGAAGGATAAATTTGGGTTTAAATATATAGCGTCCACATTGCGTGAAAGTCATAGTGCATCAGATAATGGATGGAGCGCTCTTGTTTATAACGGAACAGATTTTTACCATACACGCCAGTACGAAGTGCGTATTGTTGACCGGGTAGGAAGCGGCGATTCTTTCGCAAGCGGATTTATTTATGGTCTTGTTTCAGGAATGGAAATGAAAGATGCGGCTGAATTTGGCGTTGCTGCTTCGGCAATGAAACATACCATT
>JAQBNK010000061.1 GCA_028288595.1 Chitinophagaceae bacterium | reverse complement strand
AGCATTGATAATGCCGTTATGAATGATGAATGATGGATTCAAGTTCTTCAATAATTGGCAACTGTCCGGCATTGATCTTTTTTCGGGCTTCTTCCAGGCTAAACCATTGTGCTTTATCTGTTTCCGGGAAGCTTTGTTTTTTACCAGATTTAGGCGGCCATTCCATTTCAAAATAATTTGACCTGATAAAACATTTTTCAAAATCCGTTTCAACTGCCCAGCACGAGATTATCTTACCGCTTTTAATTTTAACTGGTGTTAACTGAATATAATTATCGGCAGTTATACAATTGCCGGTCTCTTCTTCAAGTTCTCTTTTTGCGACAGTAAGCGGGTCCTCATTTTCTTCATATTCTCCTTTGGGGATCGACCACACACCTTCATCTTTTTTCGCAAAGAAGGGGCCGCCGGGATGTACCAGCAAAACCTGCAACTGGCTGCCAGGGAAACGGTAAGCAATAATACCTGCACTTCTTTTCGGCATAAGTTAAAAATAGTGACAATGGATCAATTATATCTTTTGCCAGTAACCTGTCATCCATAATTTTGCCGCATGCATTATGTATCAGCAGAGGAATTAACGAAGAGCTATGGGATAAAGCCATTATTTAAAAACATCAGCTTTCATATTAATGAAGGAGATAAGATCGCGTTGGTTGCAAGGAACGGAGTAGGCAAAAGCACACTTCTTCGTATTCTTATGGGTGAAGAAACACCAGACAATGGAAAATTATGGATACATAAAGATGTAACCGTGGCTTTGTTTCAACAGGATCCAAAGTTTAAAGAGGATAAAACAATTTTGGAAAATATTTTCCAGTCATCGCACCCGGTGATTGCGGCTATCAGCTGTTACGAAGCTGCTTCGGATGCCGAAGATGGTCATGCAATCGCTGAAGCGATAGGAGAAATGGATGACCTGGGTGCCTGGGATTTTGAAGCCAAGGTTACACAGATATTAGGGAAGCTTAATATTCATCATTTGCAAAATCCACTGGGCTCCCTCAGTGGCGGGCAAAGAAAAAGAGTAGCACTTGCGAAAACACTAATTGATATCGGCTTCGATCACAAGCATACTTTACTGATGATGGACGAGCCAACCAATCACCTCGATGTAGAAATGATCGAATGGCTTGAACATTATTTAAACCAGGAAAATGTAACATTATTACTTGTTACCCATGATCGTTATTTCTTAGATGCCGTTTGTGATGAAATATGGGAGATGGAAGAGTCTGATCTTTTTGTTTATAAAGGTGATTACCAGAATTACATGGAAAAAAAAGCAGCCAGGCTGGAGAGTGACCTGGCAAGTGTGGACAAAGCAAAAAATATATATCGAAAAGAACTGGAATGGATGCGTAAGCAGCCAAAAGCGAGAACAACAAAATCAAAAAGCAGGATCGATGCATTTACAGAAGTAGAAAGCAAGGCAAAACAGAAAATAGCTGACGCCAGCCTTCAGCTCGACATGAAGATGAGCAGGCTGGGCGGTAAGATTGTAGAGATGAAAAAAGTAAATAAGCAATTTGATAACACGCCCATCCTGAAAGGATTTGATTACAACTTCAGCAAGGGTGAAAGAATTGGAGTGATCGGAAAAAATGGCGTTGGCAAATCTACTTTTCTAAATATTTTACAAGGCCTGGAGCCGGCCGATAGTGGTAAAATTAATATTGGTGACACCGTTGTTTTTGGTAATTTTTCACAGCAGGGCCTCGTAATTAAAGATGATGTGAGGCTTATAGAATATGTAAAAAGTTTCGCTGAAAATTTTCCATTAGCTAAAGGTGGAAGTTTAAGTGCTGCACAATTTCTTGAGCTGTTTTTATTTCCACCCGATAAACAATATACTTATCTGTCATCATTAAGCGGAGGTGAGAAAAAAAGATTACAGTTACTGATCGTTTTATTCCGCAATCCAAATTTCCTTATTCTTGATGAACCTACTAATGATCTTGATCTGCCGACATTAGCAGTACTCGAAAATTTTCTTAGCGATTACCAGGGCTGTATTCTTATTGTTTCGCATGACCGTTACTTTATGGACAGGCTGGTAGATCACCTCTTTGTTTTTGAAGGAGATGGCGTTGTACGCGATTTCCCCGGAAACTATTCGCTGTACAGGATATGGCAAAAGCAGCAATCAGGTAATGATGAGCCTGAAACAGAAAAAAATTATACTGGTATCACCACTAGTGGCAGTATACAGCCTGCGGGCAAGAAATTATCATACAAAGAAAAAAAAGAGTTTGACGACCTCGAAAAAACCATTGCCTCACTTGAAGCTGAGCGAAGCCAGTTAGAAGAGCAATTAAGTAATCCTGAAATGCCGTTTGAAAAGTTGAATCTTATCAGCAAGCGAATAGGTGAAATCGCATCAGAGTTAAGTACGAAAGAATCACGCTGGCTTGAATTAAGTGAATTATCACAATAAAAAACCTGTCTCACTGAGACAGGTTTACTTGCATGGTGTTATATGTCATGTTCCGGTGCTAGTCGTTCTGCACAATCCCCCGTTTCCTCCACAGCACCGGAAAATGACGTTTTATTTAACCTAACGATCTAAGCCAGTCTATCAATCCTTCTCTTGTTCTTCCGGTCTTTTTTTCAAGATTACCCATAAATTCATCATCTCTTCCTTCCTCATACTTCAAATCATCATCAGTAAGATCGCCGTAAGCTTCTTTTACTTTACCTCTCCACTCATGCCATTTTCCTTTTAGTTCTAAACGGTCCATAATGTTTGTTTTTGTTTAGATAGATTAGATAAAATCAAGATGCATGCCACTAAGGCCGGGTGATTTTATTTGTACTGCAATTGCACAACCACTGCTTTACAATAATGCTCGTTGAAATAAGGTCAAACTAGTGATGGTCAGGCTTATATTGCTCAACAGGAAATCTGCAAAGGCCAATAATAAAATTTCAATAAATATTATGCTGAAGTATTAAAGAGAAATTCCTGACGAGCCCGGATAAACAATGGGCACGTTATTGCTGATTTATGCCCGTAAACAATAATGCACTCGCAGCGTCAATGTTTTCGATGAATTCTATTGTATACTGTGGGATACGTTAGAAGAATTAGTTTTTGTATCCGGCACCATCACCTGCATATACCCCGGCAATGTTTCAGCTTTTACTTTCATTGTTTTGCCCAAATATTCGCCATCAACCTGGAAATGTGCAGGAGAAGCAAGTTCTATCATCACATTTTTTACGGTGAGGATCTCTGTTTTTTTAGGGTTGAAGGATTTTACTCTCAGCAACATCTTTAATAACTCAATAAATGAAAGTTGCCGTAACAGAACTATTTCAAAAATGCCATCACTCACATCACCATGCGGATTAATTACTGCACCGGTTCCATACATCCGTGCATTGGCAAGCACCACCATAAATGCATCCCGGTGGAATGTTTCCTTGTCGGTAGTTATTTTAAATGAAAGCTTTTTTTTACGCCATAATGCTTTAAAAATAAAACGGCCATAACTAAGCTTTCCCCTGCCTGAGTGTTTTTCAAAATACTTAACGAGCCGTGCATTTAATCCGAGATCGCTCAGATGAAGGCAATGATGTTCACCATTTACTTTAATGATATCTATTTTTTTTGAATACCCATTAATAACAACTTCCAGTGCCTGTTTTACATCAACAGGAATTCCCAGTTCACGGGCCATACCGTTTGCCGAGCCTGCAGGAATAATTCCCAGGGGGATATTTAAGCCAGCAATTAGTTCGGCAACCATTTTTACAGTGCCATCGCCGCCGACAGCAACAATTTTATGAGGTTTCAATGTTTCTACATAATGACGAAGAGAACTCGTATCATCATTGCCTGATAAAAGAAATATTTCGGTGTTAAAAGGCTGATCCCGGCAATGATCGCGGATCGCTGTTTCCCATCCTTCCTTTGTTTTTCCACCTGAGATAGGGTTCACCACAAAGAGATAAAGCATATTGGTTTGTGGCATGTTTTTGATTGTGTATTAATAAGATATATGGGGAGTAACCAAAATAATACCAATATACAGCCTATTGCAAAACGTAAAATAAACCTGAAGCAAAGGCTAATGAACTGGATACGCTTATCGGGTCATCCAACAATCAAAGTGTATCGTGGTTTCGGCAATTCAAACCGTATTACAGTGATGGGGCAGGTATTTCAGCTTAGTCCTTTACCAAGAAAAAGATATCGTAGAAACGTATGGACAAACACCTTTGCGCTTTTGCGTCTCTTCATTGTACAACCTTATGCCAATGCTTCGATCGTGCTGTTGTGGAAGGACCAGGAAATAGAATGTATAACCGAAAAAGAGGGCTTTTTCAGAATAGAATTCAGTCCTGCCAATGATGTTTTGCCGGGCTGGCATGATGTAACCATATCATTAAAGAATTATAAAAATAAATATGGAGAATCCGTAACCGGGAAAGGGCAGGTATTAGTTCCCTATGTTACACAATATGGCTGTATCTCTGATATTGATGATACATTTCTTATTTCTCATTCTACCAGTTTATGGAAGCGATTGTACGTTTTGTTTACTGAAAATGCGAGGAGCAGAAAACCATTCGAAGGGGTTGTTAAACACTACCAGTTACTTGCATATGCAGGAACCAATGAGCGAATGCCCAACCCGTTTTTTTATGTATCCAGCAGTGAGTGGAATTTGTACGACTATATTGTAGAATTCGCTAACGACAATAAAATGCCACCGGGTGTTTATTTATTAAACCAGTTAAAGAAATTGAATCAACTGGTAAAGACAGGGCAAAATAAACATAAGACGAAATTCTTCAGGATCGTTCGTATACTGGAAGCTTTCCCCAACCAGCGATTTATTCTTTTAGGAGATGATTCGCAGGAAGACCCTTTCATTTATAAATCTGTTGTTGAACATTTTCCAAAACAAATTGTTTGTGTTTATCTGAGGCAGGTAGCAAAAAGAAAAAAAGATACGGTTCTGAAAACGATTGCTGACATAGAAACTTTACAGGTACCCTGCTTTTATTTTATACATAGCAGCGATGCGGCACTTCATTCTATTAAAATAGGATTAGCTGGTAAAGAAAACGTTATCGAAACATTTTCAATTAACGCAGAAAAAGACGTACCAAATGAAGCAGCAAAAATTAATACCAGAAAATAACCTGGGATCATCAACTGATATAATAGCCAAAAAAATTTGTGGCAGCATAGATAATGCAAGGCAGGCTTATTTCCAGGTCAGGCAGCGTTTTTTAAACATTAACCACTGGCAAACTTTTGCAGGTAAAGGATCGGCCGCATTTGTTTTGACGGATGAAAAAGGTAATGCTGTTAATCGTTTGCCAAGACAAGGAGATTTTTTTAAGATCGATATTCCCGGCCCGGGCAATCCGGGTGGTAAGGGATCCGACTGGGTTAGAATAGAAGCGATTGAAGAAATAACAGATGCTGCAGCCAGTCATGAGCATGTGATCATTAAAGTGCGTCCCGCTTCATCACCCGTAACAAGCGATCCTTCGGTTTCACATTTTTTTTCGGGTTCAGCCACATCTACTTTTATAGTGCAGCGTACCGGTAAAAAAGTGAGTGCTGAAGTACACGGCAGAAATGAAAAACCAAATACTAAAGCACACGGTGCATTGCAAAAGATCAGGAATTTTTTTGTGGGAATAACCGCGCCTGTTGCATCAAAAATACAATGGAAGGCATTGGTGAATGGATTGCTGGATAAATAATGGTTGGCGCTTGATAGTTGACGGTTGGCAAACAACCGCCAACCAACTGCATTCATGCCAACTGCCAACTATCAACAGCCAACTGAATTATATGCCGTCGTACTCTATCAATCTCCAGTATCGTTTCAAAGGGCCATCGATACCAAAAATTGGATCATGTGATGGAAGTGCAAGCTTTTGAATATTTATATCAGTCCCGGGCCGTTCTTCTTTTTTTCCATAATTAATATCAAAGTCCTGCCCGTCTGGGTAAGCACCGATACACGCAAAATCTTCTGAGCATCCTTTATTGCAATGTGCAACTCCGGCGGGAAGAACAATAACATCCCCTTGTCTTACTTCTGTTATTTCACCAGCTTCACCACCAGTCATTAATTTACAATGACCCTTATAAACCACTAATACTTCATGTGCGGTGCTATGGTAATGATGATAAGGATAAATACCATTTCTCCAGGCATGCTTCCATTTATTCTTCTTCACGCAATTTTCTATTTTACCCGGCTCTGCATCTTTAAAAACCTGCTGATAAATTAATAAAGGAAGCATTGGGTTGTTTGGAAAAATGCCATCATCAGCAAATGAGAACTGCAGTATTGTCGGCGAAGAAATAACCATAGGAAAATGAATCCAAAAATTACGCCTTAGTGGATGTAACAGGCGGCCAAATCAGTTAAGTCATGACTGCTATGCACTAATGTCTATTTTGCATCATACAGCATAACATCGCACACTGCACCGTTCGTCTTCCCGCCCTTGGCATTTCGTTTGAAGTTATACCAGTATTAAATCCACGAGTTATGAGATGTCAGGGATTAGAATACATTGAAACTGAGCGATCCTCGCCCATAAGAGAGATCAACCGGCCAGACAGGGAGCTTATGGATTGTAACTCTTCTGAGTCTTGCCTGCCCTTCAACGGGGAAAATAATTCCCGCGGTTCAGGTAACCCAGAGATTTTATACCGGTCGGAAAGAAATGTTTTATACACTTTCAGAGAATTGAGATAAATATGATCGTAATACTCTCCATAATACGCGTCTTCAGGCATTATTTCGTTCAAAAAGCTGAGTAATTCTTATCCAGATTTTCCTGAATAAATAATTGAAAATCATCTGGTACAATAGTTGGACGGTTGGTATCAACCAAAATCATTTGTATGCGTTCTTTATTAGGCCTGATCGTTTTTCTTCTCATTATAAGATCGGAAGAGCACACG
>JAQBNK010000041.1 GCA_028288595.1 Chitinophagaceae bacterium | reverse complement strand
TGAGGGGGTGATCTATACCTATTCCAAAAAAATAACAAATGATATCTTTCTGGCGGTCTGTGAGTGTTCTTAAAGATCTTTCTATTTCCACCCGGAGAGATTCATGTTTTTCCAGTGCTTCGTCTGTTCTTGCTGCATTCGTATTTTCAAGAACGTCGATCAGTGTACTTTCTTCACCATCACCCAGTGGTGAATCCACGCTCACATGTCTTACCGTCATATTTAAAGAAGCAGTAACCTCTTCAATCTCCATATCTAATAAAGTAGCCAGTTCTTCCGCTGTAGGCTCCCTTTCAAATTCCTGTTCTAATTGCTGAAACGCTTTACTTATGCGGTTAGACATTCCCACTTTGTTCAATGGCAATCTTACTATCCGGCTTTGTTCTGCAAGGGCTTGCAGAATGCTTTGTCTTATCCACCATACAGCATAAGAAATAAATTTAAAACCCCTTGTTTCATCGAAACGAAGTGCGGCTTTAATCAATCCCAAATTTCCTTCATTAATTAAATCGGGTAGGGACAGCCCCTGGTTCTGGTATTGTTTAGCAACAGAAACAACAAACCTGAGATTAGCTTTTACTAACCTGTCAAGCGATCGCTGATCGCCATTGCGGATCTGTAATGTTAATTGTACTTCTTCTTCAGGAGTGATAAGGTCAACTTTTCCAATTTCCTGGAGATACTTTTCAAGACTTTGAGATTCACGATTAGTGATCGACTTCGTGATCTTGAGCTGACGCATACTCATAGCAGTGGAGTTTGGGGTAAGCAGTTGAATTTTTCTCGCACATTAACGCTTCAGCACTATCCGTATAAATTTAGAATTTTTTAACATCGCAGCAAAAAAAATATATTTATCAATGCGTTGAAATTCAATATGTTACAAATTATTTTTCACATCAGGTTTTATCCTCTTATCGTTGCACATCAATTCCGATTTAAAAAATATTTTGATCGTATGATTTATTTGATATTATTGCAACCCTCGGAAGAGAGATTAAAGATGCGTAAATGAGTAAAAAACAGTTATATATTTTAGAGTACCCCGTAAGATGTTCTGCTTCGATTTTGTATGAATTTTTATCTACCCCTGCGGGACTGCAGGAGTGGTTCGCTGATAAAGTTGACGAAAGAGACAATGTCTTTAGTTTTTCCTGGGATGGCTCTGTAGAAAAAGCAGAAGTTCTGGAACATGAAGATGATAAATTTATCCGCTACCATTGGCTGCATCTACCTAAAACTGAATATTTTGAATTCAAAATAGAAAAAGCGGAGATCACTAATCAAACAATTCTTGTTATCAAAGATTTTGCTGAGAAAAATGATATTAAAGATCAGAGTCAATTATGGGAATACCAGATAAAAGAATTATTTCACAGGTTAGGCAGTAATTAATTTGCTTAAGATAGTTTCAAAATTTTCAATAAAAAACTGAGTTGAAAAATCCCATTGATGCAGTGGGATTTTTTTTGTGAGTTTGATGAAAGGCCTTTTTTTCAAATCACTAATATCTTCCTGTAACAACGGCCTGTAATGATCACTGTCAATATTGTGCTCCCATTCTTCTTCGCCGGTTGCAATGTGCCAGCCATCCGTAACAAGTATTTCTTCGGTATTTAAATAACTCCGGTATTTTCCGGATAAATGTAGTGTGATACTAAAAAAATTACCCCACCAGAAGAAACTACGGATCGCAAATACATCCGGCCGTGTAAATATTCTTGGATAATCCAGCATCACATAAGGCAGTTGCCTGTATTTTTCACCTCTAGAAATTTTAGGAGCTGTTGCTAAAACTTCTTCAGGCAAACCATTGTGGTCTACCATAATTTTTTCATACCATCCTGTAATATCTTCGAACTGCACGATTACTTTATCGATCACACGGTTCTTTGTTAAAATCCATTCTGGATTTGTAACGGCCTCCATTTCCTCTTTTGAAAGATTTACATTTGCTTCTGACATACATGGATAATTAGAAAGTATTGCAAAGTGATAAAAAAACTTGACAGGCTCATCATCAGGGCGTTTATCGGTCCTTTCTTCGCCACTTTCCTAATTGGTCTGTTTGTATTGGTAATGCAATTCTTCTGGCTTTACCTGGATGATCTTGTTGGTAAAAACCTGGATTTTCTCACACTTGCAAAACTGATCGGTTTCGTTTCTGCAACCGCTGTACCCCTGGCTCTTCCTCTTGCTTTGCTTTTATCTTCTATAATGACCTTCGGCAATCTCGGTGAAAGTTTTGAATTGGTTGCTATTAAATCAGCCGGTATTTCACTCAATCGTTTTATGAGGCCGCTACTGGTTATCGCCATATTTATTGCAGGGATCGCATTCCTCTTTGCAAACAATATTATACCCGTCGCCAATTTAAAAATGGCAGCTTTAAAATATGATATCATCGTAACGAAACCGGCATTCGATATTAAAGAGGGTGTGTTTTATGATAAAATTGAAGGCTTTGCAATTAAGATCGGGAAAAAAGAAAAAGATGATAGCACCATAAGAAATGTAATTATCTATGAAAGAAATTTTAATCTGCAGGATTTTGTAATGACGGCGGAAAGTGGCATCATGCGGGCTACTGCTGATAAAAAATACCTGGAATTTGTTTTGCATAATGGCTGGCGCTATGAAGAAAAAGGCCCGAGGGGAATTACAAAAACAGATTTTACAAGAAGCAGTTTTCAACAATATAAAAAGGTATTTGATCTGAGTAGTTTTAAGATGAATAAAACTGATGACACGCTTTTCAGGTATGATCCGAAAATGCTCAGTGTGAGACAACTGGTATTTGCTGTTGACTCTATGAACCGTTTAAATAAAGCTTATCTGAGGCGTTCCCGTTCAGAGTTGTATCCTTATCTCACTTTTTTCCGTTACCGCGATAGTAGTTTTAACCCTCCTGCCAATGTGCCTGTTCTTAAGTCTTTAAAACAACTTTCATCAGACACGAGCATAATGAAAGATATTGCAGAGAAAGCTTTAGGTCAGATCAGCATTGCTAAATCTTCGCTTGAAATGCTGGCTAATGATGATCAGGCAAGAAGAGACATGATAACAAAACACTGGATTGAATGGAACAGGAAATTTGCATTATCAGTTGCCTGTATTGTTCTATTTATGATTGGTGCACCACTGGGTTCTATCATTCGTAAAGGCGGGCTCGGAACACCTATGGTATTCGCGGTGATCTTTTTCGTACTGTTTCACCTGCTAAATACTTTCGGCGAAAAATTTGCCAAGGAACACGTTACTTCTCCGTTTATAGGGATGTGGCTGTCAACACTGATATTAATACCGGTAGGATTTTTTCTCACTTTGAAGGCCATGAGAGATTCACAATTATTCAACCAGGAATTTTATTTCCGTTTCTTACGAAATGTAAAGACATTTATACAGCGCAAAACCAAGTCTTCATCATAAATATTACCACCAATGAAAAATGCATTTAATGAAGGTCGCAGAGACTTTATAAAAAATACCGGTAAAGCCGGGATAGCTTTAACGATTTTGCCAGCATTCAGTTTTAGCGCCGGCGAAAACAAATCATTTGATCCGGTTAATTTTCAACAGCAGCCTTTACCCTACTCTTATAATGCCCTTGAAAAAGCAATCGATGCAACAACAATGGAAATCCATTATACAAAGCATGCCGCTACTTATGCAAAAAATGTGGCAGATGCTCTTGCAGCTGAAAATGTAAATACACAAAATGTAACGATTCAAAATCTGCTCAGAAATATTTCAAAATATTCTGCGAAAATGCGTAACAATGCAGGCGGACATTATAACCACGAATTATTCTGGAAATTGATGACACCAAATTCCAGCGCAAAACCCGGTGGTAATTTAGCTTCTGCGATCGATAGTGCATTTGGATCATTCGATGCATTTAAAACGCAGTTTGGTGATGCTGGCAAAAATCGTTTTGGCAGTGGCTGGGCCTGGCTGGTAAAAACGAGTGATGGAAAGCTGGCAATCAGTTCAACACCCAACCAGGATAATCCTCTAATGGACATCGCTGAAGTAAAAGGATTTCCGCTTCTTGATCTTGATGTTTGGGAACATGCATATTACCTGCGTTATCAAAATCGCAGGCCTGATTATATTAATGCATGGTGGAACGTAGTGAACTGGGATATGGTTGAAAGCCGTTTTAACCAGGGGATGTAATTAATTCGAATTGAACTTTAATCTTTTGAACTTCTCACCCTTGCAACAAAAAAATAGCTGGCTTTTTTTCCAGGGCGATTCCTTTCTCTTTCCATTGCTGAATAGTTTTCGTTGTGATTTTTTCATCCTCACCAGTAATGTTATAAGCTATACAAAGTTTTGTTTGAGGTTTGCAAACCTGCTGCATATCATTTATCAAACTATTATTCCGGTAAGGAGTTTCAATAAAAATCTGGGTTGAATTTATTTGAGCGGATAAAGTTTCCAGCTCCCTGATTTTCTTTTTTCTTTCTTGCGGATCTACCGGCAGGTAACCATTAAAAGAAAATTGCTGCCCATTCATTCCGCTTGCCATCAAGGCTAATAAAATAGAAGACGGGCCAACCAGTGGCTTCACTATTATATTTTCCTCCTGAGCCGCTTCAACCAGTATTTGTCCGGGATCTGCAATACCGGGGCACCCTGCTTCAGAAACGATTCCTACATTTTTTCCTTCCTTCAAAGTTTTAATAAAATCCTGCTTAATACTTTCTTCAGCTTTGTGTATGGTGAACCATTCGTAATCATCTATCACCATTTCTTTCCAGCATTTCTTAAAAAAACGGCGTGCTGATCTTTCATTCTCAACAAAAAAGACCTGGCAGTCTTTTATCGCATCGGTTATATAAGCAGGAAGTGATTTTAAAGATGATTTATCCTCAGATAATATTGTTGGAATTAAATAAACGATGCCTGTTTGCATTATTCAGTTTCATTGGTTGGAAGAACGTCCATCATACTAAGCGTTGCAGCGACTACTGCATAAGCGGGTGCAAGCACCCAGCCTATCACGGGTAACAGGTGCATACCATAAAAAACAATTCCGTTACCTATCGCCGATCCCCTGTGATGGTTAATAAAAAAGATACTTTCGGTCATAGTCATTTTTCTGCGGTTACAACTGTAATCCACCATTGAAAAACCATAATAGAAGCATTCAAGTAATACAGCCATCAAAGGTGTGACCCATCCAAGGAGTGGTACAAGCGAAAGTAAAAATATAGCGACGAAATAAACAGTCTGCCACAAAGCGTTTCTTACAGCAATAGAAATTCCGCGAAGCATATCAGATAACAATAACTGGAAACTAAAAGACGCATCGTTTCCCGTAATAATACTTTCCGTTTTTTCACTCAGGTAAGCAAATACTGGAGAGCCTACTATCAGCCATGCATATTTAAAAAAAGAAAAATAAAATAATACCTGGATAAGCCAGAAAATCAGCCCGGCAAGTGTGAAGAAAAAGCCAAGCAAACCGCTCTTATCCGTATCCAGCCATGTTTTCAAGCCTGTCTTCTGGCTCAGCCACTCAATAAACATATTAGAAGTGCGGCCAAAATAATAAATGCTGAATACAAAAACAATGGCGTAAATAATCCCGGGGATCAATATCCATTTCCACAGGCGATGCTGGCGTATGAATTGATGCGCTTTAATGTAACCTTGTATGGCAATTACAATTTCTTTCAGCAACGGAGACTATTTTTGAATCTGTAAAATTACAGCATTGAAGAGCACAATTACAGAATTAAAATATGAAGCATTAAGTCAGCATAAAATTCCTTTGTCGTTTTATCTTGATAAAGATGTTGTTTCCATTGCAAAAAAAATACTTGGTAAAGTTATCGTCACACATTTTAATGGAATATTTACCGCGGCAAGGATCGTAGAAACAGAAGCATACAAAGGCGCTGTTGATAAGGCTTCACATGCATACAATAACAGGAGAACCAACCGCACGGAAATTATGTTTGCACAAGGTGGCAAGGCATACGTTTATCTCTGTTATGGCATTCATCATTTATTCAATGTGGTAACAAATGTTGAAGGAATACCACATGCTGTATTAATAAGAGGAGCAGAACCTTTAGCCGGAATTGAAGAGATGTTGTTAAGAACATTAAAACACAAAGCAGATCATACATTAACAAAAGGTCCCGGCAATGTTTCAAAAGCATTAGGCATTTATACAAAACATTCAGGCCTCGATCTTTTAAGTAATGAAATATTTATTGCAGATGATGGATATAAATTAAAGGCTTCTGAAATTTTAGCCACCACCCGCATCGGGGTTGATTATGCAGCAGAAGATGCATTGCTTCCCTACCGGTTTATTATAAAAGGAAATGCATTTGTGAGCGGGAAAAAAATGATTAACGATCCTAGAATTTAGGACAATGGATAGGCTTACTGTCTGGAGACCGCGAAATATAAATAAGTGATATCTCGATACCGCCCCTGCTATTGGAAGCCGTTTTTAACTGCGAAGTATTTACATCATAAGAAATTCCTAAACGCATGGTTCCAAATTCAAGGCCCGCATAAGGTATCAGTGCATCCTGCAAACGAATCCAGGCGCCGGCATATACACTTACAGGCAGTTCCTGGTTTTCAGAACCACCCGGGGTAAATTCAAAAGCACCGCCAACTACGGTTTCATTATTTCCTGCCTGCGTACTAAACAAACCACTTAGATGAAGTTTTGCATTATAGCTTATCGGGAAATATCCGCCACCATGAATAGTTACTCTTGGCTCCATTAAATAATCCGCTCCCGTAAATTGTGTTTTCGGGCGGTTAAGATGATAGCCACTAACTCCACCATAAAAGAAATTATTATCATTGGTACTGCCGGTGTATAAAAAACCGCCATTCAAATCGATATACTGTGATTTTAAATTATCACCTGCAAAAACTTCTGATGTAACATTGGTAAAACCGAGAGAAGTTAACTGGTCAGCGAAATGAAGATCGGCTGTGTATATCCGCATTTGCGCATAGGTTAATTGAAAGCCTGCACCCACCTGCTGGTAACCATCTTCATCCAATCCTTTATGAAAAGCGGTTCCAACGGAAGCATAATTAAATGACACGGCACCATTGGCACTTTTATCTGTATAAGCCATTATGCCTGCACCCCACCTGTCGTTATATGCAATTTTATTTTGTAACACGGGAAAATCAACAGACACCGTGGATGTCTGGTAAGCACGGTTAATAGTGGGCCATTGGTTCCTGTAGTTTCCCGCTACTCTTATATTCCCGTCAAACTTTCCAATATAAGCAGGCGTTAGTGTAAGGGGGGATGAAAAAAATTGTGAAAAATGCGGATCCTGTGCATTGGCAGCCAGGCCAAAGCAAACACACAGAATAAACAGTTTAATTTTTTCCATCACACGGGTTTAAGGAAAGATAATAAGAAGGGTTTTAACGAATCGTTAATAAGATACCCTAGAATTGAATTTTGCTGCCGAAGGCAAGATCGCCTGCATCGCCCAAACCCGGAACGATATATCCTTTCGCGGTAAGTTCTTCATCCACATCACCGCACCATATTTTAATATCAGATCCACACTGGCGGTGGAGGTATTCGATACCAATAGAACAGGCTATGGCTACAACAATATGAATATCAGCGGGGTTACCCTCATCTTTCATTACCTGCACTGTTTTTACAAGCGAAGACCCGGTAGCTAACATAGGATCACTTATAATTATTATACGGCCATCAATAGCAGGACAGCTCATATATTCAAGCGCTATTTCAAAAGATTCGTCGGGTAAATGTTTTCGGTAAGCCGAAATAAATGCGTTATCAGCTTTATCAAAATAATTCAGCATTCCGTTATGTAAGGGAAGCCCGGCCCTTAGAATAGTTGCAAGCACTGGTTGTTCCGCCAGCATCTTGCTGCTATGCGTACCTAATGGGGTCTGAATTTCTTCTTCTGCCCAAGGCATTGTCTTGCTGATCTCATAAGCAGCGATCTCCCCTATCCTTTCCAGGTTGCGCCTGAAACGCATACGATCCTGTTGAACGTCAACATTCCGAAGTTCACTCACCCAGTTACTCACCAGGCTATGCTGCTCACTTAAATTGATAACCATTAAGACAGATATTTCAGTTTGTACAAAGAAGATTGCAAATTGCAGCGGTGAAAATAAAATAAAATCTGCGTTACAACTAAAACACGTTAAAATATGGTCTACAGGGTGATAGGATTAATGAGCGGTTCTTCCCTCGACGGGCTGGATATCGCTTTTGTTGAACTGGAAGAAACCGGCGGAAACTGGTCATTCAATATTAAAGCGGCGGATTGTATACCATACTCTGCAGAATGGCAAAAATCACTTAAAAATGCTGTATCTCTAAACGCTAAAGATTATTTGCTACTGCATTGCGCCTATGGGCATTATACCGGGAGAATTATTAATGAGTTCATCGAAAAAAATAATTTAGATCACCAGGTTCAAATCATTGCTTCTCATGGCCACACAACATTTCATGTGCCGGGGAAAATGACGGCCCAGCTGGGTGATGGTGCCGCCATAGCGGCAGAAACAGGGATCAATGTGATCAGCGATCTCCGCTCTGTTGATGTTGCATTTGGCGGGCAGGGCGCCCCGATCGTTCCGATGGGTGAGAAATTATTCTGGCCCGAAACAAAGTCTTTTCTCAATCTTGGCGGGATTGCCAATATTTCTTTCAGGCTCGAAAATAATTTGATCGCTTATGATGTATGCCCGGCTAACCGTGTACTTAATATGCTCGCCGCAAAAGAAGGAAAAGAATTTGATGAGGGTGGTAAAATATCTTCATCGGGATATATCGATACTGCATTATTATCACAACTAAATTCACTGCCTTATTACCAGCAACCTTATCCAAAATCACTGGCGAATGAATTTGGTTCAGAAACGGTTTTCTCAATGATTGAAAAGGCAGGAATAAATACAAAAGATGCATTGAGAACTTACACTGAACATATTGCTTTGCAAATTAGTTATGCGGTGAATGCACAAAAAATAACTGACACTTCCGTGCTCGTAACAGGTGGCGGCGCATTCAATAATTTCTTGATCGAACGAATAAATTATCATTTACAACCTTTCAATATCCATTTACAGATTCCTTCACCAGAGGTTATTCAGTATAAAGAAGCATTGGTAATGGCATTGCTCGGAGTGTTAAGATGGAGAGAAGAAAATACAATTTTATGCAGTGTTACCGGTGCAAGCCGCAGTTCTATTGGCGGTGCTGTATGGATGGGACAGGAAGCATAGAATTTATTTTTTGAACCCGTCTGTATAACTTGTTTCAACTTTATTGCGTCGCACTCTTGTACTGTAGTTCTTGATTGAACTTTATGCCACAAAGACACAAAGGCAGAAAGAAACACCAAGCATCCGTGAAACTTTGCGCCTTCGTGTCTTTGTGGCAAATATTCTAACTTGTCATCAAATCATTTTATGAAACCCGCATTTTCAATCCTTATCATTTCCTTTTTACTTTTCTCCTGCAAAAGCAATCCAAAATCAGAAGAGAAAGCATACAAAGAAGAAAAAGAAAGCCTTTACAGTAAGGAGAAGAAAAATCCTTTAAAATTTTTAAAAGTAAAAGGCGACTTTCATAAAAATCTTTTCGGGCAAACTGTTATAAAAGCCACAGTGGAAAACAAAGCCACAGTTTGTACCTATAAAAATATAAGAATTAAAATGTTGTTTTATGACAAGAACAATAACCTGTTCGAAAATCATGAAGAACTCATCACTGAAAATATTTCGCCTGGTAACTCCAACCATTTTAAATCCCGCTTTTCGGCGCAGAAAAAAACAGACAGCGTTTCATTTTCAATTATGAATGCTATTGCTGTTGAGAAAGAATAAAATCAAAACTATCTCCGTCAAATAATCCTTTGTCGCTTAGTTTAATATGAGGTATCACAAGCAGTGCCATAAAACTTAATGTCATGTAAGGTGCAGCCAGCGTAGAACCCAATGACTTAGCCATTTTATCGATTGCTGTATAATCAGCCGCAACTTTATAGCCATCTGCATTGCTCATTAATCCTGCAACGGGAAGAGGCAATACTTTTTCCTCTTTACCATTAACGCAACTAACACCACCTTTATTTTCAATCAAAAGATTAATAGCTTTTGTGATGCTTTCATCGTCGGCACCGAGTGCAATAATATTGTGACTATCGTGTGCCACCGTAGATGCAATGGCGCCTTCCTTCAAATTAAAATTCCTGATAAATGCTTTTGCAACTGGTGACGATTTATACCGGTTAACGACTACCAGCTTTAAAATATCCTCAGAAACATTTCCATTAATAAATTGGCCTTCAACATTAAATGATGAAAGGGGTATCATCAATTTGTTGGTAATAAGCTGCCCTTCCAAAGCTTCAATAACAGGAACATAATTATTAATCAAAGGCAATTCAGACTTCTGCATTCGAATATCTTCAACTGACACCGGTGTACATTCAAAGAAATTAATAGGTTCTGCAGTGCTGGTTTCTATTAGTGATCTGCCATTCTCAGCCACAAGCACACCATTAATATAAGTTTGTAAAATTTTGAATTCAGTGAGATCCTTAGCAATAATAAAATCCGCTGCATCACCTTGCTGTAATAAACCTACATCCAGCTTATAATGTTTAACCGGGTTTATACAAGCTGCCTGCAAAACTTTAAATACATCAATTCCTTTTGCGACTGCTCTTGCACATAGCTGGTTAATATGTCCTTCCACCAAACTATCAGGGTGTTTATCATCGCTACAAAACATCATTTCTGCATAATGATCATTCAAAAGATCAGCAAGTGCTTCAAAATTTTTTGCAGCGCTTCCTTCACGTATTAAAATTTTCATCCCAAATTTCAACTTATCCAGTGCCTCTTCTGCAGTAAAACATTCGTGATCGGTGGTAATACCTGCTTCAATATATTTTTTTGCCATCTCTCCTCTTAAACCCGGGGCATGGCCATCAACAGGTTTATCCAGGGAATGAGCTGATGCGATTTTTTTCAACACTTCAGTATCATTGTTTAAAACACCCGGGAAATTCATCATTTCACTTAGGTATTTTATTTCAGGACGTTTAAGTAAGGCAGCTACCGCTTCACTGTCAAGTTCAGCGCCGGCAGTTTCAAAAATGGTTGCGGGCACACAACTCGGTGCGCCAAAATTAAATTTGAAAGGAACCGTATTGGCATTATCAATCATAAAATCCACACCGGCTAATCCACACACATTGGCGATCTCATGCGGGTCGCTGATCGTTGCAACAGTTCCATGTACAACGGCCAGTTTTGCAAATTCAGAAGGAACCAGCATACTGCTTTCTATATGCACATGACTGTCTATAAATCCCGGTAAAATATAAGGAAGAGATGCGTCTTTAGAAACGGAGATAAGCTTTTCGATTTTCCCGTTAAGCACTGTAACCTCAACTGATCGAATAATTCGTGAGAGAATGTCAACAAGATTACCTTTTACAATAAGCGGTACAGCCATGATGTTTTTTAAAAGACATCGAAGGTATTAATAAGCATGTGGAACATCCGGATCAAAAAAAGCAAAAAAAATCCCGCCTGTCCGCGGGATAATTTTTTCGGTAAAATGTTCTAAACTGGATCTTTCGAATGGATTGGATTTGGATATTGAATTTTAAAACGGGATATCGATGGATCAAATGTATAGCGGCTAAAACAGTTTACAGTCCTGATATGGACTTGAGACTAGCCGAATCAGACATTAAAAGACAAACAGGGGCATTGTTATACAGGCCGTGAAAAGGAAAAAAAGCTATTTTCAGGTTATAAATCACTGTCGGATAAAAGGTTAGGCCTCTTCATGCGGGTTAATTCAAGGGATTTTTCCAATCGCCATTCATCCACTTTTTTTGGATCGCCGCCCAATAATACTTCCGGCACCTCCCATCCACGAAAGCTAGCGGGCCTGGTATAAACCGGTGGCGCAAGCAGGTTATCCTGGAAAGAATCAAAAAGTGCGGAGGTCTCATCATTTAAAACCCCCGGCAATAACCGCCCGATAGCATCTACAACAATTGCGGCTCCTAATTCCCCCCCGCTGAGAACATAATCACCGATAGATATTTCCCGGGTAACAAAATGATCCCTGATGCGCTGGTCTATTCCTTTATAATGCCCGCAAATAATTAGAATGTTTTCTTTCATCGAAAGAAGGTTGGCCGTTTTTTGTTCGAACAATTCGCCATCCGGCGTCATAAAAATAATTTCATCATATTTTTTTTCCTGTTGCAATTCTTCTATTGCATTGGCCAGCGGTTCAGGCATCATTACCATGCCTGCCCCCCCACCATACTGGTAATCATCTATCTGCCCGTAATCATTCACTGCCCACTTTCTCAAATTAAAAACCCTCACTTCAAGCAATCCTTTCTCCTTAGCCCTTTTTAAAATGCTATGATTAAAGGGGCTCTCCAGCAATTCAGGAATAACAGAAAGAATATCTATTTTCATTTTACAAACTTATGTTTTTCTGTTTCTCGCTGAGTATGCTTATTTCCCGCTGAAAATGCAGCCCACGCTGAAGAAAAAATATATTTGAGGCATATTTTGAATGAAATATTTCGATTCGTTCTGGAGAATGTATTTCCTGGTGCACATTTTATCTTCATGTGGTATCTTTTTCAAAAACACCGCTATGTTTAAGCTATTCCTGTTTGTTTTACTATTATCATTTTCGTGTATGGCTTGTAAAAAAGGCGCATCCGGGGTTGCTAATAATTCCGGCAACACAAATGGTAATTGTACGGCTACAAAACCAGCTGCAGAAAACATTGCGATTTTTCCTGCCGATAATTCCTGGAACACAGATATTTCCGGGACGGCCATTGATCCGTGTAATGTCCAGATCATCTCCCAGTTATCTGCATATGGTTTGAAAGCTGATTTCGGAAGCGGAACTTATCTGGGATTGCCCATAGGCATTCCTTATGCGGTTGTATGCGGAAGTCAAACAAAATATAATATCATTTACCGCGCTAATAATTATGACGGCAATTACGGTAATGAAAGTGATGCCGGCCCCTTCCCTGTTCCACTGGATGCTCCTGTAGAAGGAAATGGCACCGGCGATTCCCACGTAATAGTAGTCGATATAGAAAATAAAAAACTGTATGAATTATATAATGCGAATGTTAGCGGCAATACGTGGTCGGCCTCTAGTGGTGCAGTCTTCGATTTAAATTCAAATGCTTTGAGAACAGATGGGTGGACATCAGCTGATGCGGCGGGCTTACCCATCTTTCCCGGTCTTGTTCGTTATGAAGAAATTGTAAAAGGCGAGATCGATCATGCGATTCGTTTTACTTTATCAAAACCCAATGTACAACCCGCATATATTGCGCCTGCAAGACATAAAGTGAATAGTACAGGCGGGCAGTATTCCCTACCATTCGGCGCTAAACTAAGATTGAAGAGCAGTTTTAATACTAGTACTTACCCGCCAAATGTGCAAGTGATCTTAAAAGCGATGAAAAAATACGGGATCATTCTTGCAGACATTGGCTCAAACATGTTTATCAGCGGTGCTCCTGACGAAAGATGGAACAACAACGACCTGCAGACCCTTGGAAATGTTAAGGCATCGAATTTTGAAGTGATAAAATTTCATTGATAAAGTGCGATGATACAATTATGAATTTTGAACATCATCATCTCCATCCATAAAATCTTCGATATTTCTTCTTTGTTTTTTTGTTGGCCGGCCCACCTTACTTAATCTTTTTCCTGTATGAAAAGACGCTGCTTCAAATTTGATCCGGTCAAGTTCTTCCTTGGGAGTTATATCTATGTAATATTTTATGGCTTCTGAATATGCGAGGCGATTGTAAAGCAAACCGCTTACTTTAATCACCCATTTTCTTGCTTCTGTTTTTAATTCGAATTCGTCTCCTACATTAACTGTTCTGGATGGTTTTACTGAAGCGCCCTGCAATTTTACTCTTCCTTTATCACAGGCCTCGGTTGCCAGGGATCTTGTTTTAAATAACCTGATGGCCCATAAATATTTATCAATACGAAGTTTCTCTTTTTGCTCTGCCATGCCCCGAAGTTATAGAGAAAATAAAAAGCCGGATGAGTGATCTGATCAACTCAACCGGCCTTTTAATGTAAAAAAAAATTATACTACATCATCGTCTTCAACAACAGTTGTTCTCCTTGTTGTTCTTGGTGCATCTGAAACCACAGTTGTGCTGCTGCTTCTGCCTCCACTTAACAAAGCCACAAGTAAAATGATCAAAATTATTCCGCCAACTACCCAAACCCAGGGCATAGTATACCAATCTGTAGTTGTTGTAGTTGAGGTGTGGGTGGTGGTTGAGCTTGAACTTCCGCCGCTATCCTGGGCCCATAGCGTCTGTGTAACAATGCTAAGTACGAGGATAAAAAAATACTTCAATTTTGAATTCAATAAATATTTCATACCGTTGTTTTTAGTGATTTAAATTAAATCTGTATAAAGCTGTTCAATAACTCTGCCAACTGCTCATAATAAGTAAATTGCAATACATCAACCCGCTTATGACAGATAAAAACGATCTAGTTGAGGAGTTAAATAAGTCAACCCAAAGGCTGCTCGGCCATTTGTCTTCTTTTAATGAAACAGAATTTAATTTTCATCCCACTCCACACCAATGGTCTGCTGCCGGCATAGCGGAACACTTATTAATAATTGAATCCAAAACCAATGAGGCATTGAATGGCACCATCTGGCCGACTGAAAGAGAACCGGGAAGTAAAATAGAATTGTTCAGGTTGGCCTTACAGGATCGTTCTCAAATAATTGATGCTCCCGAGAAAGTACGTCCTTCAGGTGAAGTAAAAGACAGGCAAAAAATGTTGTCTGCTTTGCAGGATGTAAGAACCAAAATAAATAAATCAATTTTTTCGGCTGATCTTTCTGCAACTGCATGGATTTTTCTCACCCGCGACTGGGTAAACTTACCGGTCTTGAATGGGTATGGTTTGTTATTTATCATAGCGAGAGGCATATTCTGCAGTTGGAAGAACTAAAAAAAACATTTACTTCAACAAGCTAATTCTGCATTCACGTTTCACGATTCACGTTCCCCGTTTTATTTATGAAGCCTTTGCAATAACTGCAGATGCGGTTTTAAATTCTCCAGTGTTTTCTTCTGAACAAACTGTTTAAGATGTTTATAAAAATGACTCTGATCATAATACCCGTATAAGCTGCAATCAAAAGTTGCGGGAGAACATGCAATATGCTGAACAGCTTTTCTTACACGCATCACCTGGATTGTTTTTTTACTGCTCATGCTCGTGGTGGCTTCAAAATATCTTTGCAATGTTCTTAGCGAAATTTTATAACGTTCTGCATAGGTTTCTATCGGGGTGATAAAATCGTTTGTACGATTACAATGATCCAGAATTTCAGTAACAATATTGATAGGCTGAAGTGAGCCTGAATATTTATCTACAATACTTTGATAATGGGCTGATAATATGGCTACACGCTCTTCGAATACAGATGCATTTTTAATCTGCGAGGCAATCTCCTGGTTGAGCAAATAACTTAATGGGAAAATATATTCCTTGTATTCTGAAAAATTGATCTTCTTTTCGAATATCACCGGGCTGATGCGAAACTTAATTCCGAAAATGCGGTTTCCTTTCTGATGATAACATTCAATGGCCCTGTTTCGTGGAAGAAAGCCATCGTTTTTCATATCAAAACACCGGTCATCAACCTGCATTATGAAGGGTGTTCCGAGGTTTAGGAGGTAAGAATAACCTGTGTTGGGAAAAAGCGCATCAGAAAAACCATCCGGATACTGATCCCACAAATGATCGAATTTAGTTTCCCAGATAAAATCAATAAAATGCGAGAGGGACGGAGGTGGGGGTACCCTAAAATAATTATCCTCAAAATGGCTGGTATCGAAAAATTCTATGTGCTGCACGGGCTAAAGATATTCAAGCGGGGACATGAATCAACCTTAGTCTTAACTTTTAGGATTTTGTTCGCAATTTTAAAAGCATTGATTTAAATTTAATCCTTAACTGTTGCCATGCTAAATAAAAATCCTTTCCTGTTCCTGCTATTTGCTTTTTTACTCATCGCGGTTAATACAGATGCAAAAAAGAAAAAATTAAAAATTCTTGTTTTTTGTAAAACGGCGGGATACCACCATGCGTCAATTGCAAATGGTAAACTCGCTATTATGCAATTAGGTCGTGAAAATAATTTTGATGTAGATACTACCTCAGATGCCTCCTGGTTCACCTCGCAAAATTTAAAACAATATAAGGCAGTCGTTTTCTTAAGTACTACGGGCGACATTTTTAATGATGAACAGCAGGAAGCCTTCAAACAATATATTCATAACGGTGGGGGCTTTACAGGTGTTCATGCTGCCACTGATACAGAATACGACTGGGAATGGTATGGCAAATTCATCGGCGCTTATTTTCTCAGTCATCCCAAACAACAGGAAGCGCTTTTACATGTGGTGGATCATAAGAATATTTCAACCCGTCATTTACCTGCAGACTGGAAAAGAAAAGATGAGTGGTATAATTTTAAAAACATGGACAGCACCGTTCATTTATTAATTACACTCGACGAAAGCAGTTATGAAGGCGGAAAGAATGGAAGTTATCATCCGATGGCGTGGTACCATAATTTTGAGGGAGGCCGCATGTTTTATACTGCCTTGGGCCATACTGAAGAATCTTATGCAGATCCTTTGTTCTTAAAACATTTACTTGGGGGCATCTTATATGCCATGGGCAGAAAATCTTAAATAGATAAATACAGATAAATAATAAGGGCCGGTACAAAACCGGCCCTTATTGTTTATACTACATCAACATCATCATCTACTGTTGTTGTTCTTGTAACAGTTCTGCGTGGTGCGCCATCACGTACAACTGTAGTGCGACTACTGCCACCCCCCATTAAAGCAACCAGCAGAATGATAAATATAATCGCCCCTATTATCCATACCCAGGGCCGGCTATACCAGTTGCCGCTATCGGTGGTGATTTTTACATCAGTGCTGGTGCCTCCGGCGTCCTGCGCCCACATAATTGTTTGAAATGCTGCGAGCAGGAACATCGTCAGAAATGTTTTAAGTCCCAAACTCCTGGTTAACTGTTTCATATATAATTTTTTTGGTGAAGGAACTGTTGTTCAATCCCTGATCAGTTTAATTACCTGTTTCAATAACTGCGCCAACGCAAACTGTGTACAATAAGCAGTTACTAAATAACTTTTCAACCTACATAACAAGCTGATCCGTATCATCCAATGTTCCTGAAGAATCACTTCGTCTTAGGTATAATATTAGGCCTGCACCTGCAATGGCCGTTAATGTTGCTGCAATTAATAGACTTTTCATAATTACTATTTTCTGTAAGAAGCGCAATTCATGTACCAACCATAAAAAAGATTTTTTTATCACAGGCAGCAGCAAAAAATATAGCCGTATCATAATAGTGAAATCGTATTCACACAAAAATCAAAAGCTATTTCCAACCTCTACCTGTGTTATTATTTAAGATGCATAAACCGATCATAGGCTAAAATCGTCTCTGAAAATTTATCGTCTAACAATCAACCTAACCATTCATTTAAAATCAAATTTTATGAAACTGAAGCTAAATGCCTCACAGCTATTTTACGCCCTGCTCTTACTTATTATAACGGGTTCCTCCTGTAATAAGGATATTTCTTTTGGGCCAGCCAATGCGCCTAATACCATAACTATTTCAGGAACATTTTCTATTAGCGGAATGGGCAACGATTCACTCCTTGTAGTTTATCAATGTAATAATGGTTCGCACCAGGATACTATTGCAAAGCAATCTTTACCTGCTGCCATACTAACCTACCTCGACTCTAATTACGCTGGCTATGAATTCAAAAAAGCCTATGTAATAAAAAACAAGTATGGCGCTATTGAGGGTTATATTGTTCTGATAAAATATAATGATAAACCAGTGGCGCTTCTCTTCGATCCATCCGGAGCGTTCATAAAAGTTTTAGAACAAAGAGAAAAAGATGATAAAAACGGACCGGGCTGGCATGATGGTGGCCTGTTCGACGATCGTGGTGGCCATGAAAAAGACACCGTGGCAATCAGCAGCCTCCCTGCAGATATACTTGCTTATATGGCTGCGCATTATCCACAGGATACGCTCGTGAAAGCATACAAGCATCACGACGATAAATATGTAGTGCTGTCTATAAACAATGGTGTATTTGCAACGGTCTTCGATAAGAATGGTGTCTTTATAAAACGTGTGCAGATCATCACGTTTACCGGCAACATTACCGTAATAGCACAGGCATCGGGTTTACCAGCAGTGTCGCAAACTTATCTCACCGATCATTTCCCTGCTTATGTTTTCAACCGCGGATTTGTACTTAAAATAAATAATGTAACGATAGGATATGTTGCCATCATCAATGCGAACAATACAAGATATGCCGTTGCATTTGATGCTACAGGAAAATTCCTCGCAGCAGTAACAATTTGGTAATTCTTTTTTTCACAGCGGCAGTTAAAGCAAGAGCCCTCTTTTTGGAGGGCTCTTTTTGTATTCGGTATTCAGATTCAGATTTAGTATTTAGTATTTAGTATTTAGACTTAAGCTCTTTAATCTAAATGCCACATACTGAAATCCGAAACCTGAATACCGAAATCTAAATATTAAATACTCTCGGCAGCAATTCAATTAACTCCCTCCACCAATGCGTCTTTCTGAATTTTCAAAATCAATCCCTGTAAAACTTTACCGGGCCCAACTTCTGTAAATTGGCCGGCTTCATCCTGCACCATCGCTTGTACACTTTGGGTCCAGCGCACCGCACCGGTTAACTGATCAATTAAGTTTTGCCTGATCTCAGATGGATCTGTTACTGCTTTAGCTACCACATTCTGATAAACGGGACAGACAGGATTATTAAAACTGGCTTCATCAATAGCGGCTGCAAGCTCTGCCTTCGCGGGTGACATTAATGGTGAATGAAAGGCCCCGCCAACCGGTAATAGCAAGGCCCGTTTTGCACCTGCTATTTTTAATCTTTCGCAGGCAATTTCAACACCTTTTATAGAACCGCTGATCACCAACTGACCGGGACAATTATAATTCGCTGCCACTACTACTTCACCCGTTTCCTTTTGCACTGTTGCACATATTTCTTCCACTTTTTCATCTGCCAGTCCTAACACAGCCGCCATGGTTGAAGGATTTATTTCGCATGCTTTCTGCATGGCCCGTGCCCGCACACTTACTATTTTTAAAGCATCTTCAAAATTCAGGGTTTCATTGACGACCAAGGCAGAAAATTCGCCTAAGGAATGCCCGGCAACCATATCAGGCTTCGGGTTATCAAGCATTTTGTAAGCGATGACTGAATGCACAAAAACAGCAGGCTGGGTAACATTTGTTTTTTTTAATTCTTCATCGGTGCCTGTAAACATGACATCACTAATGCGAAAGCCTAAAGTGTCATTCGCTCTTTCAAACATATCTTTTGCCATGGGATTTGAATCGTATAAACTTTTTCCCATGCCACTAAACTGGCTGCCTTGTCCCGGAAAAATATAGGCGTGTTTCATTGGTTCATTTTAGAATAGAAAAATTGGGTAAAAATTCATCTGGCTTATTATGTATGCTATGTTTTCTATGTGCCTATGGGTAAATATTAGCTCAGCTTTGTAGAAATCAAATGTAAAAATTCTTTCCTGGTGGTATCATGCATAAACTCTCCGCTGAATGCCGAAGTTGTAGTAACACTGTTTTGTTTAGCAACGCCGCGCATCATCATACATAAATGTTTTGCTTCTATCACAACAGCTACGCCTAAAGGATTTAATGTTTTTTGAATTACATCTCTTATATCAGTCGTTAAACGCTCCTGCACCTGGAGCCTCCGCGCGTATACATCTACCACCCGTGCAATTTTGCTCAGCCCTGTGATATACCCGTTAGGTATATAGGCAACATGCGCTTTACCTATGAATGGAAGCATGTGATGCTCGCATAAACTATACAACTCAATATCTTTTACGATCACCATTTCACTCACGTCCTCTTTAAACTTTGCAGAATTTAAAATAGCTTCTGCATCCTGGCCATAACCCTGGGTAATGAACTGCATCGCTTTTGCAACACGTTCAGGCGTCTTTTCCAATCCTTCCCTGCTGCTGTCTTCTCCCAATAACTCAAGAACTTTTTTATACGATTCACTCAACCCCTTATTTACATTCTCATCGTACTGTTCCGTTTTTTTGTAAGCCATATTGATCTATTATAATGAAGGGTAAATAACAAAATTTCTTTCGGTTTCATATAGTGTGATCCGCAACGCTATAGCTGGTTCTATTTCTTTGCGAAGCAGATCATAAATAACAACAGCAATATTTTCAGCGGTTGGGTTAAGGCTGGAAAATTCCGGCACATCAAGATTCAAATTCTTATGATCAAAACGATCGAGGATTTTTTCTTTGATCACATCGCTCAATAATTTCAGATCATATAAATATCCTGTTACAGGATTTATTTCGCCGGTAAGACTTACAACCAGATCATAATTGTGACCGTGAAAATTGGGGTTGTTACACTTCCCAAAAGTTTCCTCGTTTTTTGCGTTACTCCATTCAGGCCTGTATAGCCGGTGAGCCGCGTTAAAATGTTCCTTTCTGCAAACAGTGATTTTTTCTGAAGACATATTTAGTAACCAGCTTTTATATCTCCGGTTGAGCTTCGTTGCTACGCTCAGTTCAACTGAAGAACAATTTTGAACAAAATGTCTTGAAGGGTTGGCTGTTGACGGCGCCAATTGCCAACTAGATCATATCATGAAACAAATTCCCTTCTCCAAAATATTCTACATAGATCCTCGGCGTTTCATACAGCTTGATGCAATGCAATTGTACGCTTGAGGGTAATTGGGGAGCAAGCTGGCTCCAAATACCCATTGCGAGATTTTCTGTGCTGCAAATTTGTCCCTTCAAAAAATCCACATCCATGTTCAGGTTTTTATGATCCAGTTTTTTAATCACATGATCCTTTATCAGGAGGCCCAGTTTTTTCGCATCCATCAAAAAACCAGTATCAGAGTCTACCTCTCCTTTGATTGTCACGTACAGATCAAAATTATGACCATGCCAGTTTTCATTGGCACATTCACCAAACACTTCCTCGTTCTTCTCCTTCGACCATTGAGAATTATAGAGTTTATGAGCCGCATTAAAATGTTCTAACCGTGTGAGGTACACCATTACGCCAAAAAAATTTCAGCAAAGTTAATGGTTTTTACTGCTGCTCAAACCGGCCCTAAAGGCATGTTATTTGATCTTACTTACTAAAACCGTTTTCATTTATGCTGTCAGATAAAACCATGGTTCGGGTGTTACTGAAAGGAGAAACCCTGCTTTTTCGGCTTACTCAAACCTTCAACCTGTTTATGAAGACCGTTTCTTTCCAGTTTGAACCGGCTGATGAGCAACAAAGTATCAGGCAAAGGCTGATCCTCATTTATGATGCAACTGAACAAATATTCAGACCTGGCGATGAAATACTTAAAAATAACCGGGCGTTGCGCCATTCACTTGAAACATATGTAAAGACACTGGAGTTTTAAGTTGTTGTTACCTTTGCAGCAATTCTTATCATATTGAAAATTCTTATAACCGCTGCTACTGCATTTGAGATTCAGCCGCTATTAACTTATTTATCGGCTCATCCTCATGTGAGCATTCATTCCATTTCCACAGGTATTTGCGGGGTTGGCGTATTAGCGCATAGTTATAAGCTGAACGAACTGATCACGCTGAATCGTCCGCACATTATCATCCAGGCAGGCATCGCCGGAAGTTTCAATGAAACTGAGTTCCCATCTGTATGCGTAATTGGAAAAGATAGAATGGCAGATGAAGGTGTTTTAGAAAATGAAAACTGGAAAGATCTGTTCGATCTGAATCTTCAGCAAATAAATGAATTCCCCTTTACTAATAGCTGGCTTGTGAATCCAACTATTCCCCAGTTAAATTTATTAAAACTGCCTGCAGAAACTGCAGTTACTGTTAACCAGGTAACATCTGATCATAATTTCAGGAACATCATTCAACAGAAATATCAACCTGCGATTGAGAGTATGGAAGGCGCTGCTTTTCATTATACCTGTCTTCAAAAAAACATTCCATTCCTTCAGCTAAGAAGCGTATCAAACCTTGTTGGCGAAAGAGACAAGACCAACTGGAAAATAAAAGAAGCAATAGCATTATTAAACGAGACCCTCATCAAATACATTGAAATTCTGAACCATGAATTTAACATTGGGATTTAGTCCCTGCCCCAACGATACTTTTATATTCGATGCGCTGGTAAATAAAAAAATAGATACTAAAGGATTTGATTTTGAAGTTCATCTTGAAGACGTTCAAACCTTGAATGAATGGGCGCTGAAGGGAAAACTGGATATATCTAAAATCAGCTATGGTGTTTTACCACTGTTACTTAATAACTATATTTTATTAAAAAGTGGCGGGGCATTAGGGAAAGGTGTTGGACCATTATTAATAGCAAAAAGCGAAGATCGGAAATCGAAAATCGAAAATTCGTTAATAGCTATCCCCGGTGAAAATACAACCGCTCACCTTCTTTTCTCATTAGCATTTCCCAATGCGAAGAACAAAGTCTTTAAAGTGTTCAATGAAATTGAAGATGCAGTTTTAAATAATGAAGCGGATGCAGGAGTGATCATTCATGAAAACCGCTTTACTTACCAGGACAGAGGTCTCGTTAAACTAATAGACCTTGGCAACTACTGGGAAGAAAAAACAGGAGCACCCATTCCGTTGGGAGGAATTGTTGCCAGCAATAAATTAGATAAAGAAATAATTCAGCAGGTAAATTCACTGATCCGTGAAAGTGTGGAATACTCTTTCAAAACATACCCAAAAATTTCTGATTATATACGAGCACATGCACAGGAGATGAATGAAAGTGTTATGCGCCAGCATATTGATCTGTACGTGAATATTTTTTCTATTGACCTGGGTGAAGAAGGACAAAAAGCGGTGGACACTCTCCTTAAAGTATATGAGCAAAAGCATTCACCAGCTAATTAGAAACTAATGCCTGCCTGTAAACTTGAATCGCTCTTTGTCTTGCCATGTCATGTTCTACAATTGGTTGGGGGTATTCAAAACTATTTAATTCAGGCACCCATTCTTTTATATACTTTAAATCCCGGTCAAATTTTTTTGTTTGCAATGCGGGATTAAAAACCCTGAAATAGGGTGAAGCATCGCAACCTGTTCCTGCACACCATTGCCAGCCGCCATTGTTAGCAGCATAATCATAATCCAATAATTTTTTTGCGAAATAAGCTTCGCCCCAGCGCCAGTCGATCAACAAATGTTTGGTAAGAAAAGATGCAGTGATCATGCGTACACGATTATGCATAAAGCCTGTCGCATTCAATTCACGCATACCTGCATCTACGATTGGGTAACCTGTTCTTCCCTCACACCAGGCCATGAATTCCTTTTCGTTATTCCGCCATTTGATCTTATCAAATTCTCTTTTATAAGATTCGCCTTTTCTAACGTGAGGCACATGCCAAAGGATCATGTGATAAAACTCCCGCCAGATCAATTCATTCAAAAAAACTTCATTTAACTTTTTTGCATGTGCTACCAGTTTACGGATGCTGATCGTACCGAAGCGCAAATGCACACTTAACCTGCTGGTTCCCGGTATGGCAGGATAATCGCGGTCCTGGTGATATTGCTTTACAATTTCATCCGGCAATTCTTTAGAAGGAAAAGGTTGGTCCACAGGAAAGAAGCCTAGACTTTTGAGAGAGGGAATATCGCCGGCATCAAATCTGTAAAAATGCTTATAATATTTTTCGCAAGGATAGGTTGAAAGATAAAAATCGTTCAACTTCATTTTCCATTTTTTACTATAAGGCGTAAAAACCATATAAGGTGTTCCATCATCTTTTACAACTTCTTCTTTATCAAAAATTACCTGGTCCTTGTACTGGCAAAATGAAATTTCTTTTTGTTTTAAAAATATGGAAATTGAATTGTCGCGATCGATGGCGTATTGTTCATAATCGCAATTAGCATAAACTGTGTTTACATCATATTGCTCAACTAAATTTCTAAAAACATCCAACGGGTTTCCATCAATCACCAATAGTGAAGACTTTAATTGCAACAGTGAAGATTGCATTTCTGTTAATGCAGCATGAATAAATTCAACACGACGGTCATATTTATCTTCAAAGTCATCCAGAATATTCCGGTCGAAAATAAAAAGAGGAATTACCGGCAAAGAAGACTTTAATGCATAATGCAAAGCGGCATTATCTTCTAAACGAAGATCCCGCCTGAACCACATAATGCTCACCTTTTGTTTTACTTCACTCATATTCTTATATCAGCCTTCCATTCTAAGATTTAAATAATGGAACTATGGCATCATTGTAAAGTATGGCGCTCACTTGTTTTCTATAACTAATGCCCTCGCATTCTTTTACCCATCGAATCCCGGTTATCGCGTTCGTGAGAAATATTTCAGAGGCCTGTTTCATATGCTCAATTGAAATTTCTTTCTCTTCAGCTGGCAATCCTTTCTCCTTACAGTAACGTAAAATGTATTTTCTCATTACACCAGCTACGCAACCTTCGGTTAATGCAGGAGTTTGAATGATCCCGTTATTCACTATAAAAATATTAGCGATGGTAGCATCCGCTAAACGGTCATTACTATTAAGAATAAAAGCCTCGTTTAATTTTTTCTCTTTTGCCCACAAAGCAGCTTGTAAATAGGGCTGATAATTATTACTTTTTATATGAGAGAATTGGTCGGCTGCTTTTCTTGCACCAGGGAAAATACCTGCCAGCAAACCGTTACTGTTGAGTTCTTTTTTAGTTCTATCCAACTCCCATGTCTCTATAATGAAATTAGGTTGATGATCTGTCTCATCATATAATCCGCCATCCCCCCTGAAAATATTCATCCTCACCCTGGCTGTTTCAGTATGTTTATTTTTCCTGACTGTTTCCCCAATAGCTTCCAGTAAAAATGATTTAGTAAAATGCTTCTGTGGCTTAAATTTTAATATGTCCAGCGCATTGAACAGTCGCTGAAAATGATCATCCCCCAAAATCAATTCACCTTTTATCAAACGCATGGTTTCAAAACATCCGTCCCCGTAACGAAAAGAACGGTTGCCTGCATGAATAACCGGCTGGCCTGCAGGAACTATTTTCCCATTGTAATTAAGAAACTGGCCTTCACTCATGCAATTGTAAATTTGATCATCCGAAGTTTATCTTTATTTGCGCATTTATTATGCGCCGTTAATTCCTAATTCGCCAAAATTCGTGTAATAAATAATTGAAATGAAAATACAGGAAATAATAAAGACACTTGAAGACTATGCGCCGCCGGTTTACCAGGAGCCATATGATAATGCCGGATTATTGACCGGCGATAATAGCTGGGAATGTACCGGCGTGATCTGCACTTTAGATTGCACCGAAAAAGTTATCAGGGAAGCAAAAGTTAAAAATTGCAATTTAATAGTCGCTCATCACCCCATTATTTTCGGCGGATTAAAAAAAATAACCGGCCGCAATTACGTGGAAAGAACAGTGATAGCAGCCATCAAAAATGATATCGCTATTTATGCCATTCATACCAATCTCGACAATGTTTATAATGGCGTAAGTCAAAAAATGGCCGATGTGCTGGGCCTTAAAAATTGCAGGGTTTTGCAGCCTAAAAAGAGTTTGTTGGTAAAACTCTTCACTTATGTGCCATACGATAGCCTTGAAAAAGTGAGGAATGCATTATTTGAAGCAGGTGCCGGAAAAATCGGGAACTACAGTGAGTGCAGTTTTGGAATGGATGGAACCGGAACTTTTAAAGCCGGGGCCGGCGCTGATCCCTATATCGGGGAAATAGGAAAATTATCAGTTGAAAAAGAAGTGAAGCTAGAAGTCATTCTTCCCGCACATATTCAAAAACAGGTAATTACTGCCATGATCAAGGCACATCCCTATGAAGAAGTCGCCTACGATGTGATCTACCTTGATAATGAGAATCAACAAGTGGGAAGCGGAATAATCGGTGAACTCGAAAAAGCTTTATCTGAAGCAGAATTACTGAGACACATTAAGGAGAAATTTAATTTGGCAGTTATCCGCCATACCCCCCTGTTAAATAAAGAGATCAAAAAAGTGGCGCTTTGCGGCGGTGCAGGAAGTTTCCTCGTTTCCAGTGCATTAGCTGCCGGGGCCGACATTTATATCACAGCAGATATGAAGTATCATGAGTTCTTCGACGCCAACGACCGGATGATAATTGCTGATATCGGCCATTGGGAAAGCGAGCAATATACTACCGACCTGCTCGCTGATATATTACGGTCAAAATTCCCTACCTTTGCCGTCCTTAAATCGGAGGCAGAAACCAACCCGGTTAACTATTTCTGATGTAAGCTGTTCGCAGACGATGTACACGATTTTATACTGCCGTACATCGTACTTCGTACACCGTACATCGATCAACATTAAACTTCAAATTATACAATGGCTACTGTAAAAGATTATTCGGTTGAAGAAAAACTGGCTTCACTGGTAAAATTGCAGAAAATAGATTCTAAACTGGATGAGATCCAGATTTTGAAAGGTGAGTTACCGATGGAAGTAAGTGACCTCGAAGATGAGATCACTGGCTTGCACAGCCGCAGAACACGTATTGAAGAAGAGATCAACGGCATTACCGAGTTCATCGAACAGAAAAAAACCGCTATCAAAGACGCTGAGGCGCTGGTAAAAAAATACGAAAAGCAAAGTGAAAGCGTAAAGAATAACCGCGAGTTCGAAGCCATCAATAAAGAGGTTGAAATGCAGCAGCTGGAAGGTAAACTGGCTGAAAAGCATATTCGTGACGCTACCGAAGAACTGGCTGAAAAAGCAAAAGCGCTGGATGTTGCCAAAAAACAAATTGCTGCTAAAGAAACAGTGCTG
>JAQBNK010000034.1 GCA_028288595.1 Chitinophagaceae bacterium | reverse complement strand
GCAAACCATTTTAGCAGCACGTCTTGTGGTACCGCCAGACTTTATCGCGGCCGCTGCACGGTCACCGATTTTTAAAAAACTCATTAAGCCCGATGATGTTCCGCCGCCGCTTAATCTTTCCCCCGATCCGCGTATCTGTGAAAAATTCGTTCCTACTCCTGAACCATATTTAAAAATTCTTGCTTCCCTTACCCATAGGTCCATGATGCCGCCATCGTTCACGAGATCATCAGTCACACTCAAAATAAAACAAGCATGGGGCTGAGGTCTTTCATATGCGTTAGCAGATTTTTTTAACTGCGAATCTTTCGGATCAACAAAATAATGGCCCTGCGGTTTTCCTGTAATACCATAGCTTTCATGCAAACCGGTGTTAAACCATTGCGGACTGTTAGGAACGCAGGCCTGGTTTAAAATACTAAACACGAGTTCATCATAAAAAACTTTCGCGTCTGTAGCAGAAGCAAAATAATTATAACGTTCACCCCAAACTTTCCAGCAATTCGCCATCCTGTCTGCAACCTGTTTCACCGTGGTCTCTCTTCCCATACTGCCGTCTGGCTGAGGCACTCCTGCTTTACGAAAATATTTTTGTGCAAGAATATCCGTTGCGATCTGGCTCCATCCTTTCGGGACCTCAACATTGTTCATTTCAAAGACGACCTCACCATTCGGGTTACGAATAATGCTGGTTCGGTAATCGTACTCGAATTGATCAAATGGGCTCACATCATCTTTTGTGAAGCGGCGCTGGAACTTTAGTCCTTTGTTGGTTGTGGTGGTTTGTTGTTTGGGCATATATGGAGAATGTTAGGAGGTTTTGTGCTTTTTACTTTTGAATTTGGCCTCCGGGGCGGCTTGAGAAACTTTACCGGGTTGACGAAAATATTTTTCTAGACTGATAATTCAATGCTTGAAATATGCACAGACTGGGGAAAAACCATGTGCAAAAACTCGCAGCTCACGGCCCTGCTCATTCTATCGAAATATCCACACTGTTTATAACAATATTTGGGTGCCCTGGCTTAAAAAACGGTAAACAATTTGATAGGTATATAATGCCGCAAAAGTTGGGGAGGCTAAGCTATTGAAGATCAGTGGCAACTTATAAAAGCTAATTTTCATCTATTAACCAGTTTTTTCGCATTTTTGCAAGGAAAGTACCATAACCATTTGCATGAAGTATAAACTATACCAACAGTTTACAGAGAAAAAGCGGCAGCGGAAAAAATCGTTTACGGTTCTCGTGGATCCTGATAAGGTGGATGCTGCCAAAATTGATCAGCTCGTTAGTCTCGCTACTGATGCGTCCGTTGATTATTTCTTCCTGGGCGGCAGCCTGGTGATCTCCAATAACCTGGATGAATGCATTCAACAAATAAAATCACTCTGCGATATTCCTGTAATATTATTTCCCGGTTCTCCTTCGCAGTTGAGTAAATATGCAGATGCTGTATTGTATCTCTCGCTCATCTCTGGCAGAAACCCTGAGTTACTTATCGGTCAGCATGTGATCAGTGCGCCTGCAGTAAAACAAAGTGGCCTCGAAATTATTCCTACCGGTTATATGGTGATCGATGGCGGCGCTCCTACAACGGTCTCTTATATTTCCAATGCAGCGCCAATACCTTCAGATAAAAATGAGATCGCCATGTGTACCGCGATGGCGGGTGAAATGCTCGGCATGAAATTAATTTACATGGATGCCGGAAGCGGTGCAAAAAAAGCCATCACCGAAGACATGATCAGTCATGTTGCGCATCATATAGAAGCCCCATTAATTATCGGCGGCGGCATCACCGATCCTGAAAAAGCCTACCTCAATTGCAGGGCCGGCGCAGATGTAATTGTAGTTGGTAACGCCATTGAAAAAGATCCCTCACTCATTAAAGAAATAAGCGATGCCGTGCATTCGCATGTAGCGAAGTAATTTGAAAATTTGAAATGAAAGAAAACTTTTCATCTTAAATGAATTCTTAAATTATTGAGTGCCGAATTATTGTTGTTGAATAGAAAAAAACATATCTTACTATACAACACTTTTCAATGGCTCTGCGTAATCTGAACTATCCTTAGATAAGGCTTTTGTAATTAATAAATGATCCGGTAACTGCAATAGGTTGTATGCTGCCTCCGTTAAGCGAAGTTTACTGCAGGATGCCGGGCGAGGTTTCCACATCCTTCTTCGTTTCAGCAAATCCAATACACGCCTGAAGAATTCCAAACTTAATTGCAGCTTGCAGCTCACCCTCGAACATTGCCCTTAGGTGTGCGATCCGGACCTTCGGTTGCGACAGGCGGCAAGGAACGGTGGGTTCAACGTTGTTGCCAGGCTCATAAAGAATTTCTCCAAACCTTCTTCTTCGCTATGCCTGCCCCACGGCTTTTTTTAGTATCCTCTTTTTGATTTAATTTTCATAAAAACAAGCCGTATGGAAGAGCAAAAAGATGAAGCCCTCTGGCAGATAGCCAAACGCAGAGCTGCCTTCAGAAGACACGTTTATTCTTACGTGGCTGTTAATATTCTTCTATGGGGGATATGGTGGTTCACTTCAGGAAAAAATACAGGTTTTAACGGATGGCCCTGGCCGGCATGGGTGATGCTCACCTGGGGTTTTTCATTGCTGTTTGAATATTTCAATGCATACAAGGGCGATAAAACAGAAATGGCCGAACGGGAATATGAAAGACTGAAAAGAAAAAAAGAACTCTAGCGTATAGCTTGCTAAAATACCCGGCGATTGTATGAATAACTCAAAGCGATTATTTGATAGTATTCCCTCACAGCTTCAACGTTTTCCCAAACCCGATATGCTGGTGGCTAAAGAAAACGGGGTGTGGAAACCTTACAGCACTGAAGAGGTGCAGAGAACTGTTAACCATTTCAGTGGAGGCTTATCTCTTTTGGGTGTCAGCGGAAACGATTTCACAATTGAGAACGCAGATAAGATCGGGATCATCAGCAATAACAGGCCCGAATGGATATTTACGGATATTGCTGTTCAGCAAACCGGAGCCGTACTCGTCCCGATATATCCAACTACTAATCCGCTGGAACTTCAATTTATTTTGAATGATGCTGCGGTTAAATATGTTTTTGTCAGCAACCAGGAAATGCTGGAGAAAGTAAAAAGCGTGAGGCTGCAAGTTCCTTCCATCATCAATATTTATTCATTCGACATATTACCAGGCGCTGATCATTGGTCTAAGATCTGTGAACTGGCTACAGAAGAAAGCTTAAAACATATTGAATCGGTAAAAGAAAATATTAGTGAAGACCATGTGGCAACGATCATTTATACATCCGGTACAACCGGTGTACCTAAAGGCGTAATGCTTACGCATAAAAATATTGTAAGTAACGTGCTGCTTTCAAAACAAAGTTTTCCTTTTCCTGATGATTCTACATTGAAATGCCTGAGCTTTCTTCCGTTAAATCACATCTTTGAGAAAATGGTCACATACATTTATCTTTTCAGCGGCATTTCAATTTATTATGCTGAAAGCATGGAAACGATCGGTGATAATTTAAAGGAAGTAAAACCAAATGGTTTTACCACCGTTCCACGATTACTGGAAAAAGTTTTTGAAAAGATCATGTCGAAAGGCAATGAGTTAAAAGGTATAAAAAGAAAATTATTCTTCTGGTCTGTGAAACTCGCAGAGAAATATGATAACCGTGTTTCAAATGGAGTATGGTATAATATACAATTAGCAATCGCCAATAAAATAGTATTTACAAAATGGCGTGAGGCCCTGGGAAATAATATCGACTTTATCATTACAGGCGGTGCGGCTTGCCAGGAAAAATTACTGCGCATATTTAATGCTGCCGGCATCCGCGTTTATGAAGGTTACGGACCAACAGAAAATAGCCCCGTTATTAGTGTTAACCGTAAGATACCTGATAGTGATACAAAGTATGGCACAGTGGGTATACCCATAGATGGAATTGAAGTAAAGCTAGAGAGCGATGGAGAAATTTGCGTAAAGGGCCCTAGTGTGATGAAAGGATATTATAAACGCCCTGACCTTACTGCAGAAACGATCATTGATGGCTGGTTACACACCGGTGATGTAGGTGTGTTTGATGAAGGAAGGTTCTTGAAGATCACTGACAGAAAAAAAGAATTGTTTAAAACCAGCGGTGGCAAATATGTAGCGCCGCAGCCGATAGAAAACAAATTAAAAGAGAATCCTTATATAGAACAGGCGATGATCGTTGGACCAGAGAGAAAATTTGTGGGTGCATTAATAGTGCCTTCATTCACCATGCTGAAAGACTGGATGGTTAAGAATGAAATTGCCTTCACAACAAAAGAAGCGGCTATCAGGAATGATCAAGTGCTGAGTTTGTTTCAGCAAATAATCGATGGCTTCAATATTAATTTTAATCATGTTGAGCAGGTAAAAAAATTTCAGCTTATCACGAATGAGTGGAGCATTGAAGGAGGTGAAATGACTCCCAAACTAAGTGTGAAAAGAAAAGTAGTGATGGAGAAATATAAAAATGAGATCGAAAAAATTTATCAGTAAAGGTTTATTTTGTGTGCTGCATTTTGTCGTGAATCGTGAATCGTGAATCGTGAATCGTGAATCGTGAATCGTGAATCGTGAATCGTGAATCGTGAATCGTGAATCGTGAATCGTGAATTCTGAATTTTGAATTCAACTCATTCCTCCAAAACACAAATACTTCGTTACTACATATTCATCTATTCCATAAAAACTTCCTTCTTTCCCATAACCGCTTTGCTTTAACCCCCCAAAAGGTGCTTCAGCAAAAGAAATAATTCCCTCGTTAATACCGATCATTCCATATTCGAGCGCTTCAGCTATTTTCCATGCACGGTTTACATGACTGGTAAAAAAATAAGCGGCCAGTCCATAGATAGTATTGTTGGCCATCTCTACTACTTCTTCATCAGAATTAAATTGAAAGATAGCAGACACGGGTCCAAAAATTTCTTCATTGCTTAATTGCATTCCGGAATTACAATTATCAATAATAGTAGGCTCATAAAATAGTTCCCCCAGGGCATTTCGCTTTCCACCGGTTACGAGCCTGGCGCCTTTGTGTAATGCATCCTTCATTAGTTTCTCCACTTTCTCAATCGCTTTTGAATTGATAAGCGGGCCTATTTGTGTTTGGTGATCGGTACCATTACCAACTTTTAACTGCTTAACTGCTGCTGTATATTTTTCAATGAATTCACCGGATATCGAACTATGAAGAAAAATTCTGTTGGCACATACACAGGTTTGGCCTGCGTTACGGTACTTGCTTGCCAGCGTTCCTTTCACTGCACCGTCAATGTCTGCATCTTCAAAAATAATTACCGGTGCATTGCCGCCTAATTCAAGTGATAATTTTTTTACGGTAGAAGCAGATTGCTGCATTAATAACCGGCCGGTTTGAGTTGATCCGGTAAAAGATATTTTTTTAACTGCATCATGCGTTGTTAGTATTTTACCAATCGCTTTTGCATCTGTGGTTGGAACAATATTCAGCACGCCTGCAGGAATGCCTGCGTCCATTGCAAGTTGTGCCAGGGCTAAAGCGCAAAGCGGAGTAAACTCACTTGGCTTTAAAACAATTGTACAACCCGCTGCCATTGCAGGAGCAATTTTTCTGGCGATCATTGCCACGGGAAAGTTCCAGGGAGTAATAGCACCGACAACACCTATTGGTTGTTTAATAGTAATAAAGCGACGATCATTTACCGGTGATGGGATCACTTCACCATATACTCTCCTGCATTCTTCGGCATACCATTCAATAAAAGAAGCGCCATATTGAATTTCACCTTTTGCTTCAGCGAGTGGCTTGCCCTGCTCTGTAGTAAGAAGTAAGGCGAGATCATCTATGTTCTCAATAATTAAAGTGAACCATTTTTTCATTAAGCCTGAACGTTCTTTTGGCGTTTTCGATTTCCAAATTTCAAATGCGGCAGATGCGGCTTCTATTGCTTTTAAAACGTCTGCTTCGCCGCCATCTGCAACTGAAATAATTTTTTCACCGGTTGCAGGATCATTCACATCAAAGAATTTATTACTAGCTGAATCCACCCACTTATTATCAATAAAAATGAGGTGCTGCAGTAATTGTGTATTCGAAAGTTTCATAGATTAATTTCAGATAGTAAAAATAAAAAAGGGCCACAAAATGTGGCCCGGTATTTCACAAGGGATTTAATTATATAGTTTCTCTTCCTTCTGTTGGGATCTTTCTTAAAAAATCATCGTAGCCGTCGTCGTCATGATTTGAATAAGCATTGTATGCATCGATAGTATAACCAATCTGGCCATCATTAGCCTCAATTACAAATAAGGCGCAATTTTCAGACGGACTTGAATCTCCTTCGAACCTGTAGGTCTTTATGATCTTCAAATCTTCGGGCTGATAAAATTTTCCCTTCCCCGCTGTAAAGCCCTCAGGTGCCATCTTAAATTCATTGTCCTTTTTATTCACCCTGAGAAATTCCAGCACTTCCGATAATGTTGTCATGCTTTGAGAACTGTCCATAACCTTTTTCTATTCCAGTTCAAATGTTATGCCTGTAATACCGGGTTATAACAATAACTCAAAAGCTTTCAATTTGTTATACAAAGTTTTGCGGTCGATGTTTAACAGTTCGGCAGCTTTTGTTTTATTAAAATTCACTTTTTTAAGTGCGTTTAAAATAGTGTGATATTCAGCCATAAAAGCTGCTGATTTAAGATTCTGAGCTGCAGGCAGAACAGTATCCATTGGCAGGTTTTCTACGCCCACAGCAGGATGCGTATCCATTTTAATTGTCTCTGTAGGGAACATTTTTTTATTGATGATCTCTGTTGTCGCAAGTAAGGCTGCCTTGCGTATTACATTACGCAATTCACGCAGGTTACCCGGCCATGAATAGTTTAAAAACAGATCCATTACATCACTATCAAATCCTTTAAGGTCTTTATGCAATTCCTGGTTGGCCTGTCCAAGGAAAAATTCAGCAAATAAAGGAATGTCTTCTTTTCTGTCCCTTAATGCAGGGATAGAAATGGAGAATTCATTGAAACGGTGAAATAAATCTTCCCGGAATTTACCTAGTTGGTATGCCTGCTGCAAGTCTTCGTTAGAAGCGACTATGATCCTTACATCAAGATCAATTTCTTTTGTACCACCTACTCTTTTGGCTTTTCTTTCCTGGATAACTCTTAATAAAGAAGCTTGTATCTCATAAGATAAGTTTGCTACTTCATCAAGAAACAATGTACCACCATTGGCTAATTCGAAATGGCCTTCTTTATCTCCTATTGCCCCGGTGAATGAACCTTTTACATAACCAAACAATTCACTGGCTGCAAGATCTTTAGAAAGTGTGCCGCAATCCATAGCAATAAAAGGCTTGTCTCTGCGGTTGCTTAACTGGTGAATGGTTCTTGCCATCACCTCTTTACCCGTTCCGCTTTCTCCATACAGGATCACACTATAATCTGTGGGCGCCACAAGACTAATCTGGCGATATAGCTCAGTAGTTTTTGGCGCTTCCCCTACCAGGTAACTTTGTTTGCCGGTAGAAATAATTTTTCCAGCAAGTGCATTAGAGTGAGAAGGCGTACCTGAAGTCTGCGTTGTTGAAGAAGCCGCAACTTTAGAATCATGTTTCCGGTCGAAACTTTTTTCTATGGTACTTAATACTTCATCTGGTATAAGCGGCTTTACGATATAATCGAAAGCCCCAAGCTTTATCACATTAACCGCTGTCTTTATATCTTCATAGCCGGTAAATATGATCACGTTAGCATGAGCATCTATCTTTTTTATCTCTGCGAGCAATTTTGTACCCTCAGTATCGCCGAGCCTGTAATCACTCATTACAAGATCAAACTTCTCTTCTTTAAACTTTTTTAGCCCTTTGGCTCCCGAATGCGCAAAATCTGTGTCGTAGCCTTTCTTTTTTAAAAGATTTACCAGAAGGGCACACATATCGGTGTCATCATCAATGATCAGAATTCTTTTCATGGTCGCTGTTTACTTACTTAATGAGGATTTTAAACTAAACTATAGCCGATCGTTCCAGCCAAAAAATCAAATATCATTCCCATTCTACACATTGGGGAATTTGTTGATAAACATAGTCTCTTTTTTTCAAAACATATTCATAATTACCTGCCTCCCCGTCGCTTACCACATTAGCGCCGATTCGAAGTCCTCGCAGATACGCAAAGTCAGTCATTTTTTTCTTTCAATCCAATAGAGAAACTGACAAAATTGCAAGCCCCTTTTGCTTATTATAGGAGTAAAAAAAATCAGGATTGCAACAATAAATTCTTGCGGAATAATATAAGAAAGCTTCCACAGGATGTAGAACATTTTCTACGGACGGTCGCTGGAATTACAATATTAGAATGGATGAAATTTAAAAAATTGAGATTAACCTTAATTTAATCAAGCTGCTTTTTTAGGGATACGATAAAAGTTGTTCCCACGCCTTTCGTGCTTTCAACGTCAATGGTGCCTTTGTGGGTGTAAATAATATTATGAGTGTTGGTTAAACCAAGACCTGAACCTTTAGACTTACTGGTAAAATAGGGTTCGAATAATTTATTGATCGATTCCTGATCCATACCAGTTCCATTATCCGCAATCGTTACAATACAGCTTGACGCTGTTGAAGTTGTGTGAATTTTTAAAATCCCCTTTCCGCTTTCCATGGCCTCGATCGCATTAACAATAATATTGAGAAAGGCAATTTTTATCTTTTCAATATCCATCATCACTTCACAATCATCGCTGTATGTTTTTTCTACTTTTATATTTTGTAATTCGATCCGGTCCGCGGCCATTTCAAGAGTAGCATCAAGTACTTTATGCACCGATTCGTTTTGATAATGTAGTTCCAGGAATTTGGTCGAGTTAAGCAAATCACTTACCAGTTGATTAATTCTTGTACTATTACGCATGATCATATTCACCAATATTTCGGAATCCGAATTTTCTGCAGCAAGATTCCGCATCTGGTCTGCTGCAAGATTAATATTAGTTAGGGGGTTTCGCACCTCATGAGCAATTGTCCTTGCTATACGGCCGGTTGCTGTGAATTTTTCCATACTACGTAATTCGGATAGCTCTTTATTAGTTTTGGCTAATTCCTCCACCTGCCTTTCCAATTCTTCTGCATAAACTTTATTTTGCTCATCTGCTTTTGTTTTCCCTTTATGCTCTGATGAATAAGTAAGAAGCGAATAAACGATCATAGCAATAGCAAGCACAAGCAATAAAATATTAATGTATTTAACGGTACGTGTAGTATTAGATAAGTGCTCGTAATGATTTTCCAGTTGATTTTTTTCAAAAGCAAGTATTGCACTGATGTTCCCGGTAACTTTTTCCATTACCAACATCATATTAAACAATTCGGTTTGAGCAGAATCGGTTAAAGTATACCCGGTTGATTTGTAATATTTTAAAAATCCTACGGCATGACTATGAAAAAAAGCTACCCGCTCCTTTATGCTATCGAGGTAGCTATGCATAACAGCAGAATGATCGAGCTGGTTTAAATGATTGATTTCTGCATTCATTACAGAATTTGCATTAGCAAAATATTGCCGGCGATCTTCCTTTTTTAATACATCATGTCTGAATTCATTCTCCAGGTGTTTACCATTTATCAACAGTTGGGTTAAGTGATTGATTGTAAAGTTGCTTTCCTGTAATTCTTTTGTATATCGCAACAATTCCCCGGTTTGGTAAAATGTAAAAAAGAAGGTAATAATAAACAGAACTAAAGCCGTGATATAGCCCAGTATGGCCCTGTCAGATGTTTTGCGGTTCATAGATAAAAATCAGAAGTGTTGCAAGGTTAAAGATAAAGGTATAAGCTTAAATAAATTGTATACGGATGCTGGTATATAAATTGTGTATATATAGCAAATGCATTACATGGAAACAGTGATAAGTCTAAGACCCGCTCAATCTCTAAAAAATCATTACGTCGCTCAAAAACTTAATTTTCTTTTGCACATTTTGCAGGAAAGTAAAAAAGGTTACGAGCAGATTGCAACAGCCATGCCTGATCGTTCAGTACAAAAAGCAATTGAAGGATTAGCAATGGAATGCGGCCAGTATATCAGCGAATTAACCTCGCAGATTTCGAGCCTGGGATCGGAACCCCACATTTATGCAACCGGCGAACTCTACAGTAGCTGGTATCAAACGAAAAGTTGGGAAACAAGTAACAATGATGAAATTTTGTCAGCTTGTTCAAAAAGAGAAAACATGATCATTAAAGCTTACCGGGAAGTCTTAAACGATCCATCTATTTACAAGCATTTAAGGGGTATCATAACCTACCAGCTTAACGGAATGTTATATGCGTTTGTGAAAGTAAAATTACTCAACACAACACTCAGGCATTAAAAAATAAATGCAATTTTCCAGCCCCCGTAAACCGGGGGCTTTTTTATTGCTTACAGTGTGCTGTGGCACCATAATTGGTTTTTTAAGGAAGCTCAGCTAACAATATTTTTCACTTAAAAAATGGCTTGTTATGAACACAACAAAAGACGCAGTTACTTCTTCACTTGAAGAACTGATTATTATCAACAATGATCGTTATGAAGGCTACAAAAAAGCCGCTGAAGAAACAAAAGACCCTGACCTGAAAGAATTGTTTACTAAATACAGCATGCAAAGCCAGCAGTTCGGAAGTGAATTAAGGCAGTATGCAAAATATAATGATACATCAGACCGCGATGAAACAAAATTGTCTGGTAAATTTTATCGTGCATGGATGGATGTTAAGGCCGCTCTTACAGGCCGCGATCGTAAAGCAGTATTAAGCTCTTGCGAATTTGGTGAGGATGTAGCTTTAAAAAGCTATGATAATGTTATGAAAGACCAAACCAATCTTCCGCCGGATATGTTAAGTAAAGTTACCAGCCAGCACAAAGAAATATTGCAGGCACATAACCGTATTAAACAAATGCGGGACAGCGCATAGAAAAGTTGGCAGTTGATAGTTGGCAGTTGAGAGTTGATAGTTGAAAGCAGGCGTTGCCAACTTTCAACTGCCATCTGCCAACTTTTTTTAATTTCTTTCAAAAGAAAATAAAGCAGCATCCCTGTGCTGATGGCCAAGTAATGTATCAGCAATTATTTCTGCTGCTACAAGGCTTAAAGTAATCCCATTACTGCCGAATCCCATTGCAAAATAAGTATGCGGAATCGAAGCATAACTTCCAATGTATGGCAATGTGTCTTTTGTTGTGCAATAAGAACCCGCCCAGCTGAACTCAGGAATAAAATCAATATGAGGAAACAGGTTTTTAAAATCAGTTATCATTTGTTCTGATTTTGCATTGATAAGCTTATCCCTTTCCGCCGGATCAGTATACGGTTCGTCTTTTCCTCCTATGATGATCCTGTGATCGTCAGTTACCCTGAAAAACAAAGATGGATCTTCTGTATTACGAATCATACAACTGTCTTTCCAAAACTCAGTTGATTCTGATCGCTGAGAAGTAACAGCATATCTTGACCTGAGTGTTACAACAGGTTTATCAATTAGACCAGCACCTTCATAACCGGTAGCATTTACGATTCTTTTTGTTTCAATAACAGAGCCGTTCACTGTTTTTAATTTAACACCATCGTCCAGGTATTCCATATCCTCAATGTGTGTCCGGTCATAAACCTGCAATCCTTTTTTTATGCAATATTGCAATAATGCGTGTGTAAGCATATAGGCATTTACACAGCCACCCTGTGGCGAGTGAATAGCATTCGCAGCGGATATCCCGTACGTAGTTTTCAATTCTTCTTCGCCAAGATATTCAACACCAAAACCGCTCTTTTTTCTGATCTCGTATTCGTCCATTATCAGGTCCTCATCTTTTTTAGCAGCAGCGTAATAAAGACTTGAGCTTTTATTAAAGTCTGTAAATTTTATTTTTTGCATAATGAGCCTTAGTTCATCAATGGCTTCGTAGGATAACTGGTAAGCCCGTGCTGCCGGGCGATACCCGATTGTTTCTGAAAGTATGCATAAGGGAATATCAAGTTCATATTGAAGTAATGAAGTACTTGCGCCAGTACTTCCCAGGGCAACTGTTCGCTTTTCTATCAGGATACAATCGATATTATTCTCAACTAAATAATAAGCGATGAGCGCTCCGGAAATACCTCCGCCGATTATTACAACATCTGTTTTAATTGAGGTCTCCAGTCGCGGATAATCGTAAGCAAGACCATGCTTTACCAGCCAGTAAGGAAATCCTGTACTTAAATTCATATGTATTCTATTAAAAAAGATCAGGCCAAAAGACCTGATCTTTTTAATTGCAAACTTTAAACCTTATTACTGTTTTTTATTATCGTCCTTAGCATTTTTTGCCTTATCCTGTGTGGCTTGAGCTTCCTGCAAATGATGCTGTATTTTAGGCAACCCATCACTAAACAACTTTTTAACATCAGGGTCGTTAGACTTGTCAGAAGCTTTCTGGAAAAGATCCTGTGCGTCTTTATGATCGCTTACCATCTGGTCCATATAGTCCCTGTCGAAATCAATTCCTTTCTTTGTATTGTTCCTGATCTCTTCAGCCTTATCGTGATCAAGAGAATCGGGCACTGCAATGTTCTTTTTCTTTGCGAGTGCTTTTACTTCCGCTCCCATTTTTGTATGGTCTGCTATCATCATGTTAGCGAAAGCTTTTACTTCCTTCAGCGTAGCATTTTTCAACGCCATACGGCTGGCAGCTATTTCCTTATAGCCGGCATTGGTAACTTTTACCAGGTAGCTGGCATCTGATTCAAGCGAATCGGGAAGACTGTCATTTTTATTTTCTGCTTTGTCTGTGGGTGAAACAGTAGAATCGTTATTATTATTAGTATTGTCCCCATTGTTACAGGCGACTGCTAAAAACGACGCAGAAAAAATCAGGAGAAATAAGGTTTTAAATCGGCTAAGCATATATTTTGTTTTTTGTGATTGAATATTTATTCCTCTTCCTCCTCACCACCTTCCTGAGTAGCCTCCATATTGATATTATTCTCCGCGATAGAAGTTAATAAGGCATCTGTTTCTTTTTCTTCCTCCAGAGTTTGTACGAGTAGTTCAGCAATTTCACTTTGACCCATTGTTTTGGCAAGAGTTGAAAGGCCGCCATAAGCAGCAATTTCATAATGCTCTGCTTTTTGAGCACTGATAATAAGTGCAACATCTCTTGTTAAAGTATCATCCTGTGTATCTTCTATTACTGATTCGGCTTCTTCAATTAACCCTGACATCGCTTCACATTTTTTACCTTGTGCCCGTGCACCAAGTATTTCGAACACCTGCTCAAGCCTGGTTATCTGACCTTCAGTTTGCTGCATATGAGTCATAAATGCCTCTTTCAATTCTTCCGTAGTGGCTTCTTTCGACATTTTTTTCAGTGCTTTCATCAAAGCTTTTTCAGCCCAGTAAATATCTTTCAGTTCATCCAGGAAAAACTTTTGCATGAGTGAACCCGGCTCACCTCCGGACTTTGAACGGGAAGAGCCGCCTTTGCTTCTTGAAGATGATGATGGTCCTGAATTTGAACGACCGGAATTACCACTGCGTGATGTTGGCCCCCCGTTTCCACGGCTGCTGCCAGAGCGGCTGTTACCTGAGCGTGATGAAGAACCGGTACTTTTTTTTGCGGTTTTTGTTGCCATATAAAATAGTGTTTTAGTTAAGTGATTTCAATCATCCCAAATAACTATGCCAACCGTAAAAAGTTATTGTTTATGTATAAAAAAAATTCCTATTTATAATCACACGCTCATTCTGGGGAAATAACTGCTCAGGCATTTTTTGGTTGGCGGTTGGCAGTTGATAGTTGACGTTTTACATTTTGCATAATTCTTTTTTGAAAAATAAGAATGAAT
>JAQBNK010000012.1 GCA_028288595.1 Chitinophagaceae bacterium | reverse complement strand
ATCCAATTATTGAACAAAAACTTGTCAAATTTATGAAAATTACGCAACGCCTGGTTGCTTCAATGATGCTTGCTATGAGATTAACAATTACTCAACTGATTATTGCAGCTGCATTTATGAGCGGCCTCTATGCCAAAGACGCGAAGAGCCAGGCCTTTTTGGAAAAAACTTTCAGCATTAATGTTGAAAATGTTCATCTTAAACAGGTTATTTCATCTATTCAGAAACAGACCAAAGTCCGGTTTACTTACAGTGCCAACGCTATTAATGTAGACAGGATAATGAGTTATGTCGTACAGCAAAAAAAATTGGGCGATTTTTTAAACCAGGAGCTGAAAAAATATGATATCGGCTACCAGGTTTTAGACGACCAGGTTGTGCTGTTTCCGGTGAATGCAAAAATGGTACTGAATGGAACAGAAACTGTTTCGAGCCAGGTTGTGGATAAAATAGTAACCGGCAGGGTTACCAATGATAAAGGCGACCCGTTACAAGGTGTTACTATTACAGAAAAAGGAAGAAATAATATAACGATTACGGATGCGGCAGGCCGATTTTCCATAAGCGTTTCAGATAAAACTGCGGGCCTCATCTTCTCAAGTGTGGGTTATGAAAAACTGGAAGTTGCAGTGGCTAATTCAACCGTATTTACGGTTACGTTAAAGACAGAAGTAAATGCGCTGGATGAAGTAGTGGTAGTTGGTTACGGAACACAAAAGAAAGTAAACCTGAGTGGTGCAGTATCGCAGGTATCGGGAAAAGAATTATCTAACAAACCGGTGGCAAATGTAACTGCTGCGTTGCAGGGCGTGTTGCCGGGCCTTACTGTACTTAGAGGTAATGGCCAGCCAGGAAGTGAGGGATATGATATAAGGATTCGCGGTTTTACATCTGCCAACTCTGCCAATGCGCTGGTGCTGGTGGATGGAGTAGAGCAGGACCTTAACCTGCTTGACCCAAATGATATTGAATCTATTTCTGTTTTGAAAGATGCATCTGCTTCTGCAATTTATGGCGCAAGGGCTGCTGCAGGTGTTGTGCTTGTAACAACAAAGCAAGCTGTTGCGGGAAGAACAAGAGTAGCCTTCAGCAGTAATTACGGAATTAATATAACAGCGAGACAGCCACAGCGTTTAGATTCCTGGGACGAACAAACTTTAATTGATGAAGCACGACTGAATGCAACGGGTACGCCGGAGTTTAACGCTGAACAATATGAGTGGCTGAGAAATCCCAACTTTATTTATAAACCAAACCCTACTGCCGACAGGTGGGAATATTATGATAATAACAACTGGGTGAAAGAAGGAATGGACAGGATCAATCACCAGCAAAATCATTCTCTTTCAGTAGGGGCAGGCGATCAGAAACTCAATTATCTTTTTTCAACAGCTTATTATAAACGTGATGGTGTTTTACGATATGGTCCTGATGATAATTCACGCTACAACCTGAAACTGAATGTAAATGCAGAGCTGAATAAGTATATCAGTTTAAAAGTTACTACAGGATATATTAACTCACTCGTAAGAGCGAATGCTTTTGGTACGGCGCAGATCATTAACAGGCTTTATAGAAGCAGGGCCCGGCAGTCGCTTTACACTCCACCGGGAGATATTACGGGACAGCCTTACAATGGAGACCTTCAGATCAATGCAGTAGACATAGAAAAAAATGGCGGCAACGAGACAAGGAATTATGAAACTTTTACGGGTCGCTTAAACTTCCAGGTAAAGAATGTAATTAAAGGGCTGACGCTGGATATAGTTGGATGGACAAACAGAAGTGATTATAATATGGAGAATGATTCCAGGAGTCTCTTCTGGTATGGACGTACAACCAACACTGTTCGTTTCAGCGTTAATGTTCCTAACTCAATCACTATTCAAAAAAATAAAGCTTACCAGAATAACCTGCAAAGCTATCTCACTTACAATTTTAAACTAAAGAATCACGAATTTACTGTGATGCAGGGCGCATCATACGAGGAGTTCCGTAAAGATGAAGTGACGGCCTCTGCGCAGAATATGATCACCAACGATTTCTTTAGTCTTAACTATGGTGATCCGCTTACGAAAACAAATACTGACAATGTAGAGACCTGGGCACTCGGTTCTTTATTTGGAAGGTTGAATTACAATTATGCAGGCAAATATTTATTTGAAGCTTCTTATCGTTATGATGGAAGCTCCCGCCTCGCACCGCAGAACCGCTGGCAACTTTTCCCTTCTTTCTCCGCGGCGTGGAGAGTATCGAATGAAAAGTTCATGAGTAACTTCAGTGCGATCAGTAATTTAAAATTCCGCGTTTCATGGGGACAGCTTGGTAATGGATCCCCGCTTGGTTTCTATCCCTATATTCCTTTGCTTACAAGTGGTCTTACCAATGCCAACAACAACACCACACCCAACGTTGTGTTTAATGATCAGCGTACACAATACATCTACCAGAACGTACTTGCTTCTCCTGATGTAACATGGGAAACTGTGCAGCAGGAAAATGTGGGCATTGATATTGGTTTGCTGAAGAACAGACTTAGCATTACGGCAGACTATTACGTGAAACGTAATAAGAATATGCTGGCTAAACTGAACCTGCCTAACATTATAGGTATTGCCACACCTTCATTTAATGTTGGCGAATTAAAAAGCTGGGGTAAAGAACTCGAAATAAAATGGAAGGATCGCATTGGTAAAATTGAATACCGGATCGGTTTCAATATTTCTGACAACCAGAATAAACTTGAAAAATATAACGGGCTTAAATCACTCGTTAATTCCAGCGGAACCGTTGGCGGTGTGATATCATTGCTTGAAGGATATCCATTGAACAGTGTATGGGGATACAAAACGAATGGATATTTCCAGACCCTGGCAGAAGTAACTGATTATAAATCGAAGAACACACCTTACTTCACCAACCTCGCACCGGGAGATGTAAAATATATTGACCTTAACGGCGACGGGCTGATCTCAGGCGGTAGCGCTACTCCCAGTAATTCCGGCGATCTTGTTTACCTCGGTACAACCAATGCCCGCTATTCTTATGGCTTTAATGCGGGTGTAACCTGGAAAGGATTTGAATTTTCTGCTTTTTTCCAGGGTGCATTAGTACGCAGGTTTTTGATAAGCGAAGAAACTTTGTCTCCAATCCTGGGTACTGCAGATATGCCATGGACAATTCATATGGACAGGTGGACACCCACGAATCCTGATGCGTTTTTTCCAAGAATGTACCAGACAGATGCACACAACTTTAAGCCCTCTGATAAATGGGCGCAGAACGGAAATTACCTGAGGTTAAAAAATATACAGGTCGGCTATACGTTCCCTATGCGCAACAGGAGATTTATACGCGGTTTACAAGTATATGTATCAGGACAGGACTTATGGGAATCTACAAAAGTGCTGAGTGTCTTCGATCCAGAAGTGGGCAATAATGTAAGCGCCACTACTTATCCTTTTTACCGCACCATTTCTTTTGGTTTAAATCTTACCCTCTAATCAAAATGCCAAACATGAAAAAGTTGAATAAATTCCTTATATATTTTTTTGCAGCCGGGCTTTTATTTACCGGGTGTAAAAAACTGGATCGCTTTCCTGAAACGCAGATCAGCGATACCAATTTCTGGAACTCAGAGACAGACCTCATCAATGCTGCTAACCGTCTTTACGAACAATTAGATGGAAACTGGATTGATACAAGAGGTGACGATGCAGTTGGACAAAGTGTGAACAGTACCAGTAACGGAAGCTGGATCATTCCGGGTGCAAGCGCAGACTGGAACGATCGTTATGACGAAATATTTACGGCGAATAATATTTTAGAAAAAGGTGTAAAAGCAAAAGTGGCTGATGACATCAGGAACCGTTATTTCGCAGAGGCACGTTTCTTCAGGGCATACGCCTACTTTCAGTTGACTTCAAAGTATGGTGATGTTCCGCTGGTACTGCATACACTCGATATCAACTCTCCTGAATTAACAATGGGACGCACGCCGAGAGCCGATGTGATGAAAGCAATATATGACGACCTTGATTTTGCTGCCACCTGGTTACCTACCCGGGCGGCATTGTCTGCTACCCAATTTGGAAGGGTAACAAAAAGTGCAGCCTGGGGCCTTAAAGCAAGAGCTGCTTTATATGAAGGCACGAGAGAAAAATTCAGGAATGAAAGCGGATGGCAGCAACACCTGCAACTCGCTATAGACGCATCAACAAATGTGATGGGACAGGGGCATTCACTTTTTTCAAATTATGGTAATTTATTTACTCACCTCGGTGAAGGGCCGGCTAATACCGAGAATATTTTTGTTAGGCTGTATGGTGCAAGCAACACGAATGTAATTCTGGCGCATAATAACTCAAGAGACCTTGAGAATGGCCGTATAACAGTTACACGTAACCTTCTCCGTCAGTACTTATATAGCGATGGCTTGCCGGCATTTAATATCGATAACTCTCCTTCTGCAAAACGGTCTGCGTTCTTCGTACCGGAAGCAAATGAACCAGGCTATAATACGATTTTTCAGAACAGGGATCCACGCATCACTTTCACTGTTTACCAGGCAAATGAGCAAGCCTATAAAGGCCCATGGGTTCCAACTACATCATTGGGCTCAAGGTCTGCATATGCAACTAAAAAAGGATGGAATATAGAAGACTGGACAATTAACAGTGCAGCCACAGTAGACAGGATGCTGATACGTTATGCTGAAATTCTCCTGATCTATGCAGAAGCAAAATTCGAATTGAGTGGTTCGATCAGTGACGCCGATCTTAATCTTACAGTGAATGCGTTAAGAACAAGAGCCGGCTTCGCTCCAAAACTCACCAATGCATTTGTTACGGCTAATAGTTTAGATATGCGGGAAGAGATTCGCAGGGAAAGAACAATTGAATTAGCCTTAGAGGGTTTTCGTTACGATGATCTGATCAGGTGGAAGCTTGCTGAAAATATCCTTCCTAAAGAATTGCTCGGCGCTAAATTTATTGCTGCAGACTGGCCAGGTACCAGCCCCGCAACTTTAAAATTAAATTCAGATAATGTACTGATAGTAGAGGCTGCAAGTACAAGAAGATTCCAGGCAAACAGGGATTATCTGTACCCTGTTCCACTGAATGAAATTGCACTGAGCGGTGGCAACGTAACTCAAAACCCTAACTGGCAATAATCCTAAAAATTAAAACGATGAAATATTTACTGTTTATAATAGCATTTGGTTTATTGGCTGCGTCATGTGAAAAAAGAGACTATGATATTCATGGTCAGCCCGATTTGTCGAATCATTATTATGCCGGCTACATTCCTAATAATAATGCGCTTACTAGTGTTACGCGAAATCAAACAACGCTATTAAAATTCCCTGTACAGTTTTATTCTTCCTATACCCGGGATTATGATGCGATCGCATTTTACGGACCCGTTACAAAAAATATAACCAATCCCGCTGTGCTGGGACAGGACTATAATATCGTAGATAAAAACGGAAATATAATTCCATCATCAAATGGTATATACTCCATCATTTTCCCGCAGGCAAAATATGCGATGGATACCATTTATATCAAGCTCCTTAATAGTTCCATTACAGGTACAAGAAGAGTAGAGATACAATTGATGGATAATAAGACCGATAAATATGAAGTAGATACTTTCTCTACTGCTTATACCCGGCCGATCGATATTAAATAAAAATTTACCGCTTCTCCAGGCGGCAGAACGAGCAGTTTTAATTTTGGTGTTCAGGACTTCCGTGTAAGATTCTTCGGCAATAAGAATCCTGCAATGCGGAAGTCTTTTTTTTATTCACACAACATTGAACGAGGGGTTTGCTTGTCTTCAATATTATCCGATCCTGCATTTTTCCTGTATCTTTTTGTTTTCCTTAATCTTAGACTGCCATCAGTAATATTCTTGAGCAGGTAAGGGTATCTCGTATGAGGGGTGTCTTAGAATAAATCTTTTTACAAAAACAGGGATAATACCAAACAATAAAACGATAGTGGAGGAAGGCTTTAAGCAATGTTTTCAAACCTATTTTGAAAGGCTGCATGCGTATGCCTATACTATTGTGAAGGATAATGCTGAAGCAAAAGATATTGTACAACGGGCATTCCTTAAGCTGTGGGAAAAGCGGCAAGAGATAAATGCAGACGGCACTATAAAAGCTTATTTATATAAAACAGTGTATCATCTTTCTTTAAACGCAGTGAGGGATCTAAAAACGAGGCAAAAACATTTAAGTAGTGCTAATCCTTCGGTTATAAATACTTTTTATGATCCTTCCGAAGAAAAAGAGTTATCGGCGAGGATAAGGCTGGGTATAGAAAACTTACCGCCAAGATGCAGGGAGGTATTTATTAAAAGCAGGAACGAAGGAAAAAAATATAGTGAGATAGCAATGGAAATGGATATTTCTGTAAAAACGGTAGAAGTGCAAATGGGAAAAGCACTGCGTTTGCTTCGCGAAAGTCTTTCTGATTTGCTGGTATTTCTTATTTGTTTTTTTCAAATACTGAATCTATAACAATGAGTATGGAACCCGAAAAAATACCAATAGAAGTCGCTGTGAAATATCTTTCAGGGGAAGCAAGCCCTGAAGAGGCAATGCAGTTTGATGATCTGCTTGATGATCCTGCAGCGGGAGTAGCGTTTGAACAGATATCTGAAACGTGGAACCTGGTAACAGGTACGAATCCCTGTCAGTCCCCTTTAATTGATGAGGCCTTTGATGAATTTCAGCGTTCAGTTAAAGGAAGATCTAGCATTTACAGGATGATGCAGAAAAAATATTTTGTCGCTGCTGCTGTTATTATAGTTGCTATTAGCGTTGCATGGATTTTTTTTATGAATGATAGTAATCATACACAGCAACTCCTGGTGAAACATAATTCCACTAACCATGTTCAACATGATTCATTACCTGATGGATCGCTGGCGGTACTGAATATGAACAGTACTATTTCCTATCCTTCTTTTTTTGATAAAAATATCCGTAGAGTCAATCTTGAAGGTGAATCTTTTTTTGAAGTGGTTCCTGATAAGCAAAGACCATTTGAGATTGAATTCGGTGAGGTTATTATAAGAGTGGTTGGTACATCATTCAATGTCAGAGAAATAAATGATAAGACTATTACAGAAGTACAGGTGAGATCGGGTATTGTTCAGATGTTCGCGAATGACAAAAATATTTTTGTGAAAGCAGGCCAAACCGGTTACTATAACAGCCTCAGCAAAAAACTATTTGCTACCAATTCCACTGACATCAATAGCTTTAGTTATGCCACCGGTAAATTTATTTTTAATGATATTCCTTTCACTATAGCCTGCCGCTACCTGGAGAAAAATTTTAACCGGCGTATTAATGTAGACCAGCACATTTTCGAAGATTGCCATGTTACAGCAGAGTTTGAGAATAAGTCACTTGACTATATCCTTGAAGTGCTTTGCGCCACTTTAAATGCAACCTATAGCATAAAGGATAACGCGGTTTTCATCAAGGGGAAATCAAAAAATAAATTATGCGGCGAGCAACCATTTTTGCGGTAGTCATTTTAATGCCAGTGTGGCTTTCGCTGCATGTGTATGGCCAGCAAAATAAGAGCATGGCATTTATTACCATCAACTCGCCCGAAGTGCGTTTTGATTCATTGCTTCAATTACTTACCAGGGCAACGGGTAAAAGATTCTCTTATGATCCCCGTTCAATAAAACCAGGCACAAAGATAAAAGTACCGGCTGCAAAAATCCCGCTTGATAAATGGCTTGATATTTTGAGGCGTGAGCTCAGATTAAATTATAGACTGCTGGGCGAACATTATATTCTTACTTCTGATTACAAGCTTGCTAAAACGACTGTAAGAAGAAATAGGCAAAGTGAAAAATCAAACATAAAAAAAATTAACCCTTCTATTAGTGCTGGCCTGCCGGAAAAAATACCGGATACCAGGCAAACTGTTACATCATCTGTACGAGAAACTGTAAGTTCTAATCCACAGGCACTAGAAGTTTACAGTAATCCCGGTGCTTCAGCAGCTGCTATTATTGTTGTTAGAGACGGAAGTAAAAAAAACAATTTAGCAGATTCGGGAGCTTATACGAAACAGATAACATTGCCCGACAATAAAAGCAATATAGACTCTGTCGGTATTTTTTATAATAAAAAAAATAAAAATAAAAACAAAGAAACATTACCGGTAACAAGCCTTTCAAAATTGGAAATTGGTTTACAGGGCATAGGCTTTGCTTATGAAGCTAAGCTTGGTTCTAAGTTAACTATTGACCTTTCTGCCGGTCTTGGCGGCAGCTATATTCTCGCAGATAAATTGCAATACAATTTAAGCCGGTATGCACCCGGGCTTTATCTGTCTGCCAATCCGAGGTGGTATTATAACGGAACACGGCAAAGCAGAAACATGACTTTAGATAATGCAGGAAATTATTTTGGTGCAAGAATTAAATATGTGCATGACCTCAGTAAAGTGAAGTCTGAAGGGAGTGTTATTTTGTTCAATATACACTGGGGAATACAAAAGAAGTTGTCTCAGCGTTTGTTCATAAATACACATGCCGGTCCTGGCTATGCTATGCCTGTTGTTCCTTCACCTTATGCAATTAAAAAAGTTTTTTATCCTGCTGTTGATGTAAAGATCGGGTATCTTCTCAACCAATAAATATTAACAAATAATCACAGTTGGAAACGTAAGGGCGGCTTTCATATTATGTGTTATAACAGTATAAAAAATACTACATCATTATGAAAAAGATCAAGAGCCTTTTTATGATTTGCTGTCTCACAGGTGTATTTGCAGCATGTGAAAAGAATTCTTCTACTGCCTGGGTAACCAAAATCGAAACCAGTAAAACAGAATTGAAAGCAGGGGAATCAATTAATGTCCAGATTCAAAATCCCAATGCAGGTTCTGTATCGAGATGGACGATACAACCTTCATTGGGAACAAGCATTGATAGCGTATACAGCGTTGCTAAAAATGTGGTCCGCTTCACACAACCAGGCACCTATGTGATTAACGCAGAAATGCGGACAGTTCATCCTGACTGCAGGCCTTCACCCCGGTATGACACTTGTTTTTTTAATGGACTCACTTCACAAAAACTGGCTACCACAGTAACAGTAAAGAATTAAATTATCACTCAAACAAAAAGGGATAATATTTAAATATTATCCCTTTTTTTATTTCAATATTCTCATCAAACACGGTCAATTTTAGCAACCCGGATCTTTCAATAAGAAGACATTCAGGCCGCTATTTCATTAAAAGCACTGCATATTTTTGTAAGAATAGTGTAAGATTAATTTCGACTCTGAATCCAGCTGTATTCTGCTTTACGCCTGAAGGATATAACGTATTTGGCCGGACGGCAGCAAAAGAGGTTTAGCAGTAGCATTTTATCTTTAAAAAGTTTATTTTGTACTTTTCTTCAAAATATTAAGCCCCCATTCCTTTCAATGGTACAATGTTCACAAAAAAAAATTAAGCAGTGAGAACATTTAAAAAAGCAGGTAAGCTATTGATCACTTCTTTTTTTTGTTCTGCGATTTTGAATGCACAAAATAATGGTGTATTCGAGGCGCATAGCGATGTAGGCGCTGTACAGCATCCCGGTTCTCTGACTTATAACGCTTCTACAGGAGAATATAAGCTCGCTGGTTCGGGGGAAAATATCTGGTTTTCTAAAGATGAATTTCATTTTGCATGGAAAAGAATGAAGGGAGATTTTATTCTGCAGGCAAGAGGTAAATTTTTAGGAGCGGGGCATGATCCCCATCGGAAGTTTGGATGGATGATTAGAACTGGAATGGATTCTAATTCTGCAATGGCCTGTCTTGCTGTACATGGAGATGGTCTAACCTCGCTTCAGTATCGCAGGCAAAGCAAAACGAATATTGAGGAAATACGTTCATCCGTTCAGGCACCGGATATTATTCAGCTCGAGAGAAAAGGCAATCAATTTATTATGTCTGTTGCCCACGATGGACAAGCTTTCGTTCGTGAGCAGGTAAGTAATATCGAACTGAGAGATGAAGTATATGCTGGCTTATTTGTTTGCGCTCACAACAAAAATGTTATCGAATCAGCATCTTTTGATAATGTCCGTTTTGTTGTTCCTGCAAAAGAAAATTTTGTTGCTTATCGTGAATATCTCGGCAGCAGTATAGAAACACTGGATATCGCTACAGGTGTAAGACATATTATTTACACTTCCCCACTTTCATTGCAGGCGCCTAACTGGATGCATAACGGAAAATCCCTCATTTATAATAGCGGCGGCCTTATGTATAATTTAAATTTTTCTTCGCCGTTGCCGCAGGTAATTAACACCGGTGATGTAAAAAACAATAACAACGATCATGTTATTTCTTTCAACGGAAAAATGTTAGGACTGAGTTCTTCAAGCCCGGATCGTAAATATAATTCTGTCGTCTATACCGTTGATATCAATGGCGGGATCCCGAAACAGGTAACACCAACGGGCCCGTCTTATTTACATGGCTGGTCACCAGACGGTAAGTATGTTATTTATACGGGCCAGCGTAATAATGAATTCGATATTTATAAGATGCCGGTAAATGGCGGAGAGGAAATAAGATTAACTACCGCTGTAGGTTTGGATGATGGATCAGAATATGATCCCTCCGGAAAATATATTTATTTTAATTCGGTTCGTAGTGGCACTATGCAATTATGGAGAATGAATGAGGATGGGAGGGAGCAGGTGCAATTAACGGATGACGAATATAATAATTGGTTCCCTCACATTTCACCAGATGGAAAGTGGATCGTTTTTCTAAGTTTTATGAAAGATGTAAAACCCGATGATCATCCTTTTTATAAACATGTCTACCTCAGGCTTATGCCTGTCAGTGGCGGACAACCAAAAATTATTGCTTACTTGTATGGCGGCCAGGGCACAATCAATACTCCCTCGTGGTCGCCTGATAGCAGGAAGATTGCTTTTGTAAGCAACTCTACTGTTATCAATTAAAATAAACCATGCATATGAAAAAGAACGCTAACACTCTCAGTGTATTTATTTATTTACTCGGCGCTTTGCTCATCACAAATAGTTTAAATGCGCAAACAAATGCTGCCATCGAATCTAAAGTCAATGCGCTAATTAAGCAAATGACCCTGGGAGAAAAAGTAGGACAGATGGCGCAGGTGTCAGTTGAATCTCTAGGTGGATGGAAAGATGGAAAGTTTCAGTTCTCAGAAAAATTGAATGATGCCGTTGTGAATTATAAACTTGGATCTATATTAAATACACCTGGTTTAATGCCGGTGCAGGAATGGAATCGCATTATTACGGATATGCAGAACGCTGCTAAACAAACACATTTAAAAATTCCGATACTTTATGGTCTTGATAATATTCATGGAGTGAATTATGTTGGTGGCGCTACGTTGTTCCCGCAGGAAAATGGTTTAGCTGCTACCCGCAACAGGCAACTGGTATATAATGCTTCGGTCATCACAGCGTATGAATCAAGAGCGGCAGGTGTACCATGGACATTTTCACCAGTACTTGACCTGGGTACGAACCCTGTATGGCCAAGAGTTTGGGAAGGTTTTGGTGAAGACCCTTATATCATTTCTGAATTAGGTAAAGAAGCTGTGAGAGGTTACCAGGATCCACTTACAAGCAAAGAAAAAGTTGCGGTTAGCCTAAAACATTACATGGCTTACTCAGATCCAAAATCCGGAAAGGACCGTACCGATGCATGGATACCCGAACATTATTTACGTGAATATCATTTACCTCCATTTGCAGCAGCGATAAAAGCAGGTGCAAGAACAGTGATGGTAAACTCAGCTTTGATCAATGGTATTCCCACTCACGTTAATAAACATATACTTACTGATATTTTAAAAAATGAACTGGGCTTTACAGGCTTTGTTGTTTCTGACTGGCAGGATATAGAAAATATTTATCGCCGTGATAAAATGACAAAAAATATAAAAGAAGCAATTGCTCTTGCGATTAATGCAGGAATAGACATGTCCATGATCCCTTATGACTATAAAGAATTCTGCACAGACCTTATCGCATTGGTAAAAGAAAATAAAGTTGCTGTTAGCCGTATTGATGATGCTGTAAAAAGAATCCTTAGAGTAAAATATGAGCTTGACCTGTTTAATACACCTGTTACCTACGCCGCTGATTATCCTAAATTCGGTAGCGCCGAATTTGAAAAGGCCGCTTACGACGCAGCAGCAGAATCCATTACCTTATTAAAGAACAATGGTAATACACTGCCCATATCTTCAGGGGCAAAAATACTTGTGACAGGCCCTAATGCGAACTCAATGCGTACGTTGAATGGCGGTTGGAGTTATACATGGCAGGGTGAAAGAACTGACCAGTATGCAGAACGTTATAATACTATACTTGAAGCGGTGCAAAAAAGATTTACGTCAGGTAATGTAGTGTACGAGCCGGGTGTGTCTTACAAAATGCGGGGAAGCTATGAACAGGATACAGCAGTGAATATTGATGCGGCTGTAAGGGCAGCTGCAAACGTTGATTATATTCTTTTATGTCTTGGTGAAAATAGTTACACCGAAACACCAGGCAACACAAACGACATCACGCTATCTGCGAACCAGTCAGCGCTTGCGAATGCTTTAGCGGGTACAGGCAAAAAAATTATTTTGATTTTGAATGAAGGTCGCCCAAGGCTCATCCGCAATATTGAACCACTTGCGAGTTCGGTAATTCATATTTACCTTCCCGGTAATTTCGGTGCAGATGCATTAGTCGATGTATTGGTCGGAGTTGTAAACCCAAGTGGTAAATTACCGCTTACTTATCCGCGTTATGCAAATGCACTCACAGGATACATACACAAACCTTCAGATGGAGGCAGCAATCCGCAGGGTGGTGAATTCGATCCGCAATATCCTTTTGGATTTGGATTGTCTTACACAACATTCGCTTACAGTAATCTTACCCTAAATAAAAAAGATTTTGGCCCCGGAGAGACAGCTTCCATTAGTATTACTGTTACTAATACCGGTAAGAAAGCAGGAAAAGAAGCGGTGCAGTTATTTGTTTCTGATCTGATAGCTTCATTCACTCCTGATGTAAAAAGACTGAGAGGATTTGAAAAAATAAATTTGAATCCGGGAGAATCACGTACGGTAACATTTAATGTTCCGCTGCATGAACTTGCTTATGTAACCCCAGATAATAAAAAACAACTTGACGAAGGGGAATTTAAAGTGCAGATCGCCGATAAAACCACCACATTCAACCTGAATAAAGGCGAGATATTTAAATAACTCCGCTTAAAATTTAGTAATTCTTAACAGGGCAATTATTACGCTATAACAATAGGAAAAATCACACAGGTCTCCAGTACGCAATGTGATTTGCATTATACATCCATGGTAGCATTCACCCAAATGCATCCATTGTTTATTTGTAACCTCACTCGCTGCATTATGCTGGGACTGATAATATTAGATTCAGATACCTTATAATAGGTATAATTTAAGGCAGTAATTGTTTTTAATTTTGATACTTAGTTTTTTTCACTTTTAGTTTGTCTTTTGATAGTAAGGAAAAGAAGGTCTTGAAGTTGTTTTGAATGTAACAAATTCATTTATGTGAAATGCAGAAGTGTTTAATTCTAAGAGGTTTAATCTTTTATTAATTCACCTGTCTCCAATATTCTATAAATCGCCTTTACTTTTAACATTTTAGAAAAATAAAATTTTCTAAATACAATCCGACCCCTTAAATGAGACACACAAAAGTCTGCTCAATGGCAATGCTTTGCCATTTGGTTCTAATGCAATTTACTTTTTCAAAACCTTCATTCAGAAGCACCCAAGCGACTAAGCTTCTCAGGAATTTCACCTGTTACTTATTATATTTTACAATCCATCGTATTCAAATTTCAGGACGAGACCTAAAGACGTTTTTATAACCTGAGAAAACATTAACCCTTAACCTCTGCTGAATGCGTATCCTGAAACTAACTATTTGCAAAACCCTACATATTTCCGCATTAATAATCCTATTGCTCGGATTTTCTATTCATTCACAAAGCCAGGCACTTGATGTCTCTTCCTGTGCAGCGATTGACAAAAGAAGTAACGGCAACGGCCAGGCCGCAAGAGCTGCCGGAAATTTTACCGGGTTTGGTCAAAACAATCCTGTTGCTGCAAATGTCACCGGGACCATTTATCAAAACGTTGCTTTCGATCCTACCGTTAAGACGGGAAATGTGAATTTTAAATGGAATTCCGCAACCACAATTACAAATCTCCCTGTTATTACAAGAGTATGGATCACGGCAAGCGGAGCCATCAGTGGAACGTTAAGTGCTATTAAATTCGGTCCACCTCCTCCGCCTGTAATAGTAGGTCAGAATTATTTTGTTGACTATTCTTATTATGGACAAAATATGCCACCGGCAGGAAAAGTAACATTGGAGTTTGCTGATCCACAGACCGGCAGGCCATCCTTCAGGTGTACATTCGATATGCAGAGTAATGGTACTGCCACAGATCCTACGATTGATTGTACTCCTACTATTACGACACAACCATCGAACCTCAGCATTTGTGCTGCAAGTTCTGCGACTTTTACGGTAGCAGCAGATGGTGCAACAAGCATTCAATGGCAGATAAATAATAGTGGTACCTGGACTAATATTTCTAATGGCGGCGATTACAGTGGAGCAACAGCCGGAACATTAACGATTAACAATTCAACCACCTATGATGGAAAATCATACCGGGCTATCCTCGCAGGCACTGGTTGTCAAAGTGCAACAAGTAATACAGTTGTATTAATTGCTAAAGCTAAACCGACCGCTGTATTCTCAGGCAGCACAAGTATATGCGGTACAGGTACAAGAAGTCTTGGCGTGAATTTAACCGGAGCCGGTCCATGGTCTTTAACTTATACATCTACACCTTCCGGAGGTTCAGCCTCGCCTGCAACTGCATCTAATATTACTACCTCTCCTTTTTATTTTTCAGTAAGTCCTTCAGGTACAACAACGTTTGCTCTCACTGCTGTTTCAGATGCGTTTTGTGTAAACAGTTCACCCGCCGGAAGTGTGTCTACTACAGTAACGGCTGAACCAACAATTTCGCCTAATAACCCGGTAACATGTTTTGGATCATCGACTGCAAGCTTAACATATACAACATCGAATAGCCCTGATCAATACAGTTTAACTACAGGTGTAAGGGCAATGACGGGATTCAGTACAATCACCAATGCGACTTTAACGGGTTCGCCACTTACTATCACTATTCCATCTAATAGTGCTGCAGGTATTTATGATTTCAACCTGGTAGTAAGAAATTCAACGACCGGTTGCACCTCTGTAATTGTTCCTATAACTATAACAGTAGCAGCTTTGCCATTAGTGAGTGCAAGTGCAGGGAGTGGTTCAGTATGCGTGGGATCTACAGCAACATTAACAGCTGCGCCTTCAGGGTTATCGACTTATTCATGGAAGAATCAGTCTAACGTTGTTGTTGGTTCTGCCCAGTCATCGCTGGTTACCGTAAATTCAAATACCACTTACACCTTAACGGGGACAGACGCAAACGGGTGCTCAAATACTGCAAATGTTATAGTTACAGCTTTAGCCGGGCCAACATTATCTGTTACACCATCGGCGCCTACAATCTGTAACGGCAATACAACCCGCTTAACTGCATCCGGAGGTAATACATATAGCTGGGCGGATGGGGGGGGTGGCTCTTCAGGATTATCTGCAACAACCGGATCATCAGTAGTCGCGTCTCCTTCCGTGACAACGACATATACAATAACATCACAAAATACTTCGGGTTGCCAATCTACAGGTAACGTAACTGTAACTGTGAACGCTCCAAATATCGGTGTTACTTCAAGCGCAACGATTTGTTCCGGCGGAACAAAAGTTTTAACTGCCACAGGGGGCACTTCTTATACATGGTATCCTTCAGCTACGCTTTCGGCTTCAACAGGTACTTCTGTTACTGCAACACCGACTGCAACAACAACTTATTTTGTAGTAGGTACGGATGCAAACGGGTGCAGTGCAACAGCTTCATCAACAGTAACAATATCTCCTTCGCCTGTAAATATAGGAACGAGTACTGGTCAAAATTTAGTTTTTTGTACTCAGGGAACCACAACATTTCCATTATCAGTTAATGTTTCTTCAGCAGTTACATCCATGACCTGGGCATATAGCATCGCAGGTACGAGTTATACATCATTTTCTTCTGCAATGACTGTTTCCGGGGTAACACTTACTCCTTCCTCAACAGGTTCAACAAATGTAACACTTACGTTATCTGGTTATGGTAGCTCGCCTTATGGCGGCCCCCGTTACCTAAGGGTGAGCATAGTAGGCTCAACATGTACTTATAATTATGACATTTATTTAACGGATACTAAGGGTAACGGTACAACTTCAGCACCCACAGCCAGTAAAACAACAGTATGTAACTCGGAAGCAACAACTGTTACTGTAGGCTCACTTGCAGCTGGTACTACATTACAATGGGAATCGTCTGCCAATAACTCCACTTGGGCAACCATTTCGGGTGCCACTTCTGCTAGTTATACAACTGGGGCTTTAACTTCCAGCACTTATTATCGTGCAGTTTTTAATGGTGGTAATGGAAACTGCGGACAAACAACTCCTTCTTTATTGGTCACCGTTGTGAGTGCACCGGCAGCAAATACTGTAACTCCTTCTACCAGCTGCACTGATGGCGTAAATACTGTAATATTAACGGGTTCGGCAATTTCCAGCACCACTTACCAATGGCAATCTTCTACCGACAATACAAATTTTAGTGACATCCTTGGTGCGGTAAATCAAAATTATAGCTTACCTAATACGACAGTTTCAGCAACCACCAATTTTAGAAGGGTTGCAACTACCGGAAGCTGTACTTCCTCAACGAGCACTTCAGTAGCAGTGTATGCACCAATAGCAAGTAACCAGATCACTAATAGTGTTACATCTTTTTGTGGTACTGCTACTGCTACTGCTCTAACTAATACTACGCCCGTTGGAGGTAATGGAACCTATGTTTACCAATGGAAATCATCTACTGATGGTACCAATTTTAGTAACGTTCCTTCCGGTGGCACTTCACAGAATTATACAACTTCAGTACAAACGCAAAACTATTGGTATCAGCGTGTAGTTACCAGTGGAGGTTGTTCCAGCACGAGCAGCTCTTTTAAGATAACCGTAAATACTGCACCAACCATTACAGCAACATCAGGAACTACCCAATGTTCCGGCGTTGCTAAAACTTTAACCGGAGGAGGAGGTGTTAGTTATGCCTGGAGTCCCTCCACTGAGTTGTCTGCCGTTTCGGGTTCCAGTGTAATTGCTTTGCCAACGAGCACAAGAACTTATACTGTTACAGGTACTGATGCAAATGGCTGTACGAATACAGCCACATCAACTATTACTGTAACAAGTACGCCTGCTGATCCAACATTAACCAGCCTGACCAAAACCATTTGCAACAATGCCGGTTCCTTTAACATGGCTGTTTTGATAAATACAGGAACTGGTACTGAATGGTTCTCTGCGCCAGAACCATCCGGTACTTATGCAATATCAAGTACAACTTCATCTGCAGGTATTTATTATGTTTTTTCAAAAACCGGAAGTTGCTATAGCGTTGGTTCTGCTTCCCTTACTTTAAGCGTGGCTGATGTAAGTACTCCAGCTGTAGCCGCAACTACTTTAAGTTTTTGTTCTCCTGCAACCGCTGATCTGACTTCGCTTCAATCCGCAGCAAATTCAGGAGTTGCACTTGAATGGCATACTGCAGCTTCAGGTCCCGGCGCAGGCAATCTTGTTGGATCTCCATCGGCTGCTGGAACGGGTACCTATTATCTATATGCACATTCAACAAGCGGTGCATGTTATGGATCAGCATCATCAGCCGTAGCAGTAACAATTAACGCTGTAACCAATGGTTCAGTTTCCACTACATCTGCAAGTGTCTGCGCACCTTCAACTATTGATCTTAATTCTTACAATAATACCAGCGGCTCCAATAATGTTTATAGCTGGTTTAATACCAACTCACCATCCCCGGCAAACCTTGTTTCAATTCCTTCATCTCTTAGTACGGCAGGAACATATTATTTATATGTTGTAAATGCTGCGGGTTGTCGTGGTAGTGCATCACCTGCATTTACTGCAACAGTAAATATAAAACCAACGGCTGGAATTAGTTCGCCTGCTTCTGTTTGTAATGGGACAGCAAGTAGTATCACTGCGACATCCAATGCATCAAGTCCTTCTTATGCATGGGAAGTTTCTACAAATAGCGGTACATCCTGGTCCTCTGTTACAAATGCCGGTGTTTATTCGGGTTCCACCACCTCGGGTTTAGCAATCTCGAATACCACAGGTTTAGGAGGAAACTATTACAGGTACACAGTAACGAGTGCGGCAAGTTGTTCAACGATAAGTAACAGTGCAATTTTGGTTGAAGAGGCCACACCAACTGTCAATACCCAACCTGCTGATCTTTCAATAACATCAGGTTCAGCAGCGTCTTTTTCAATAACCATTAGCGGAAGTCCAACGGCAGACTTTCAATGGAACCTTAGTACAGACGGCACCAACTTTTCAAACATTGCTGATTATAATACATACCAGGGTGTAAATTCTTCAACCCTCATCATTCCAAGTGCAACAAATTCCTTCAATAATTATAAATATAAAGTGGCAGTTTCTAATAGTTGCACAACTAATACGAGCAATGCCGCGACCTTAACCTTTATTGCCGGGCCATCAGCAACAACGAATGCAGCATCAGGTGTTACACCAACCAGTGGAGTAATCAATGGAACTGTAAATGACAACGGTAATGTCACTGCAGTAAGTTTTGACTGGGGCACTACATCTGATCTTACAGGATCAACAAACACTGCAGCCACAACAGGTGGAAGCATCAGTGCAGGAGCAGGGAGTACATTAACAGCATTAACCCTGGGCAGTCTTATATCAGGCACTACTTATTATTTTCGGGTGAAGGCAGTGAAT
>JAQBNK010000189.1 GCA_028288595.1 Chitinophagaceae bacterium | reverse complement strand
TATATACTATCACTAACTTGCATTTCTTAAATCAACTAATGGATTATTCCCAAACACTGAATTATCTCTACACAAAACTGCCGATGTTCAGCCGCATTGGGGCCGCTGCAATTAAACCTGATCTCACTAATACGATTGCACTTAGTGAAGCATTAGGAGATCCCCATAAAAAATTTAAATCTATTCACATCGCCGGTACTAACGGTAAAGGCTCGTGCAGTCACATGCTGGCTGCGGTGTTTCAATCGGCTGGTTATAAAACCGGCCTTCATACTTCGCCGCATTTAAAAGATTTCAGAGAAAGAATAAAAGTGAATGGCGCAATGTGCCCCGAGGAATTTGTTGTCGATTTTGTTCAGCGTACACAAAAAATTACGACTGAAATCGAACCTTCATTTTTTGAATTAACGGTCGCGATGGCCTTTGATTATTTTGCGAAAGAAAAGGTTGATATCGCCATTATTGAAACCGGTCTCGGTGGCAGGCTCGACAGCACAAATATTATTCAGCCGGAAATTTCTTTCATTACAAATATCGGGTTGGACCATATGAACCTCCTTGGTGATTCGCTTGAAAAGATCGCTTATGAGAAAGCGGGAATTATAAAACCAGGAACAGCAGTGGTAATTGGTGAAGTGATAAAAGAAACTAAACCCGTTTTTGAAAAAGCAGCAACCGAAAAAGAAGCTCCACTCATTTTTGCGGAAGAAGAAAGATTTATTAACGAGTGGACTTACACCCACCAGCACCTGCAAGTAATACTGGCAGATAATAAAGGTCATGCAGATACTTATGAATGCGATCTTCCCGGTATTTACCAGTTAAAAAATATACGCGGAGTTACAGAAGTACTACACCAGTTGAAACGACAAGGGTGGAAAATAGAGCATCAACATATTGCTGAAGGGCTAAAAAATGTAAAACGACTAACAGGGTTACATGGCCGCTGGGAAAAAGTGAAGGATAATCCAACCGTGATCCTGGATGTTGCTCATAATGTCGATGGCATTAAAGAACTGGCGAGCCAGTTAGAACATTGTACTTATAATGATCTGCACATTATCATAGGAATGGTTAAGGACAAGGAAGTGGATAGTGTTTTAAAGTTGTTGCCACTTACAGCTAATTATTACTTTACACAATCAAATATTGCAAGAGCGCTTCCAGTAAAAGATCTGAGTGAAAAAGCAAGCCAGGCTGGCTTGCACGGAAAAAGTTTTAATAATGTAAATGATGCTTTGAAAGAAGTAATTGATCATTCACATAAAGATGACCTCGTCCTTATCTGCGGAAGTGTATTTTTAGTAGGCGAAGTTATTTTATAAGCTACACGTCCGCTTTCAAAATCCCCAACTGCTGCAACGCATAAAATATAGTTGTTACATGCATCGATTGAATGATCTCGTTCCTTTTTAATTTTTCCAATAGCTCCGGGATCGTGAGTATCACAATTTCAATTTGTTCATTCGCATCCAGTTGCTGTCCCTGAACTTTTTTTCCGCCCTGCAATAAGTACATGTGCATTCTGTTCGTATTAGTAGACGGGTTGGGTGATGTATTACCCAGGTAAGTGAGTTTTTCAAATTCATATCCTGTTTCTTCAAGTGCCTCACGTTTTATCGCCACATCAAAAGAGGCATCCGTATCATCAACGCATCCGCCCGGTAACTCCAAACAAACCTCACCTAATGCATGACGGTATTGCTTTACCATCACTACTTTTTGATCTTCTGTAATACACAGTGCAGTTACCCACTCCATGTATTCTATTACATAATAATTTTTTACTAAAGATCCATCTGGTTTCTCGCAGGTATCTTTTCTTGCCCGCAACCATTTATCATCAAAAACATATTCAGAGGAAAGCAATTTCCATTTCAGTTGCTCATCATTCATCTTCATCTTTTTTTATTACTCTACCATTTCATTCTTTCCCTGAGCGAGGTAATATGCGCAACATGATGTTTACCGTGCCATGCATACAAGCCTAATAAAAACCAAAGGCTCATTTCCTTTTTATGTTCGGGATGAAAAACAGTTCTTTCGAATTGTTCTTTAGTCACCTCACGTAAAAAGCCCAGCCAACGTGAGTGCAAAGCATGTACCAGTGTGAGAGATATATTAACAGGAACCGTCTGCATGTCAGGTAATTTCGACCATGCATTTTCATCATACGGTTTTATCGCAGGATTATCTTCAGTCAACCCTAATTTAAAACGGCAGTAAGCATTCATATGACTGTCAGCAACATGATGCACTACTTGCTGCACCGTCCAGCCTCCTTCACGATAAGGTGTATTTAGATGAGAAGCATCCAGGTTCTGAACCGACATTTCTAGATCATTCGGCAGAAATTGAAGATCAAGCAGCCATTTATTTTTGATTTCTTCACTATAGGATTGCGGTAAGAATTTACCAATAGGATAGCGCAGATCTTCCATATTATTTAAGTTACAATTTATTCTTCTCTCAATGTTTTTCCTGTAAGGTGTAGAAAAACATCTTCAAGGTTAGCCGACTTAACTTCTTTTGGTCTTTCAAACCCACCGGCTATCAAATTATCTATTAACTGGTCAGGGCTGGAGAGTGCAATAATTTTCCCACTGTCAATGATCGCCACACGGTCACATAACTTCTCAGCTTCATCCATATAATGCGTAGTAATAATTACGGTAGTGCCCTGGCTCCTGATATCCTGAACGAGATCCCATAAATTTCTTCTTGCCTGCGGATCCAGACCCGTAGTCGGTTCATCCAAAAAAATTATTTTCGGTTTATTTATCAGCGTGGTAGCAATGGAGAAACGTTGCTTTTGTCCCCCGCTTAATTCCTTGTATTTCGCTTTTGCTTTATCCCGCAGGTTTACTTTGTCCAAAAATTCCAATGGATGAATGTGTTCATTATAAAGTCCTGCAAATAATTCAAGCAATTCAATCAGGTTTAGACCCGGGTAGTATCCTGAGGTCTGTAATTGCACACCGATAATTTCTTTAATACTGTTAGGTTCTTTATCTAAATCAAAACCTCCTACCAGTACTTTACCGCTTGTCTTTTGCCTAAGTGTTTCTATGATTTCAAGCGTAGTGGATTTACCAGCGCCATTCGGACCAAGCAGTCCGAATATTTCACCTTCATATACATCGAAGCTGATGCCTTTTACCGCCTGGAAATCTCCGTAGTTCTTAACGAGATCCTTTACTGAAATAATAACTTGTTGCTGCATAACACCGGCAAGTTACTATATGTACGAAGAATTATTTGCGTACGAATATTTGAGTGAAGTAAATAGAGCCGTCTCTTGCTGTAGCAGTACCTACAGCCGTAAGATTATAATCACCCTGGATATTTTTTCTATGTCCGCTGCTATTGATCCATCCGTTCACTACTTCCTGTGCAGACTGCTGGCCATAAGCCACATTTTCTGCAGAAGCGCCGATAAACCCAAGTTGCCTGCTGATAGCGGTTATCCTCTCAGGAAAACCGGTGTGCCCGAAAGCAGTTCTTCTTGCGGCCATGTTGGCGCTGTGTTTTTCAGCCTGTACATAAACCGCGTCGTTCCATTGCAATGGCTGCTTTCCTAAAGATGCCCTGTACTGGTTGATATAAAATAAAATATCGCGGTCAAAACGGGTACCGGTTGTACCTGAAGGGCCATTAACTGAATTATCATTAAGAATCGGAGAATTACCGGGATAATTAGCAGTGCCTGAAGTGGTCGTAATCATCCGGTTGCTGCTGCAACCAAATAAGAAAGCGCCGGAAACAATTACCAGTAAAAAGATCGCTCGTATTCGCATAACACATTTTCCCCTATTGCACCAAGTTCTATACCACAAAGGATCAGGCGGTAAGAAAGCCTTCGAGTTCTTCCATCATGTTCTTGCTTCCAATAAAAAACGGGGTTCGCTGATGCAGTGCTTCCGGCTGAAGATCCAATATTCTATTCTTACCGTCCGTAGCTTTTCCTCCTGCTTTTTCAACTATAAATGCCAGTGGTTTGCACTCGTACATTAAACGCAGCTTCCCTTTTGGTTTATCGGTGGTAGCCGGGTACATAAAAATTCCTCCTTTTATCAGGTTGCGGTGAACGTCTGCAACCATACTTCCTATGTAACGCTGAGTGTAAGGCCCGCCATTAGTTTTATTTTTTTTCTGGCAGGCTGTAATATATTCCTGCACCTGTTTTTCATACTGAAAAAAGTTTCCATGATTCACGGAATACATTTTTCCATCAACAGGGCACTGAATGTCGGGATGACTTAAACAAAATTCTCCGATCGCAGTATCAAGTGTAAAACCATTAACAGCACGGCTCGTAGCATATACAAGCATGGTAGAAGATCCGTATATCACGTAACCTGCAGCCACCTGCCTGTTACCCGGTTGTAAAAAATCTTCTTTGGTACACGGCTTCCCAAGTTCGCTTACTCTTTTAAAAACGCTGAAGATCGTACCGATAGAAATATTTACATCTATGTTGCCGCTTCCGTCCAGCGGATCAAACATTACAACATATTTACTCGCATTACTTATTTCATCATCAAAAACAACAAAATCATCCATCTCTTCACTGCCAATACCAGCACAACTGATCCCATGTTTCAAAACTCCCATGAACTGGTTATTCGCAAAAATGTCAAGCTTTTTTACGTCTTCACCCTGTACATTAATTGTTCCTGTATCACCAAGAATATCTACAAGGCCCGCTTTGTTTACTTCAACGTTTACTCTTTTAGCTGCTAAACCAATATCTCTTAACAGGCTGCTCAACTGACCGGTTGCATGGGGCAATCCTCTTAGCTCCTGTATCGTAAATTCATCCAGGGTTAGTACTTTCCGGTTCACATTCATACGTATTCGTTTTGATAAAGATAAAGGCAATTAGCAATTGTTTGATGGTGCGGAACGGAAAGGTTTTTGGGACCGGCAGCATAACTTTTTTCAGCATCCGTTGTGTCACTCACTTCATCGTCCGGTTCATTATTCAGCTTCCCACCAGTAGTTTCAATCTTTCGTCAAATCAGAAACAATTTTCATGGAATAGTAAGTATCTAAATCACTCATTTAATATTGAAATTAATCCGGCTCTTAATTTGTAAATACCAAATTCGCTAATTTGTTAATTATATGAAGGTTTTTAAATTCGGTGGCGCAAGCGTAAGTACGGTAGAAAGAATACAGAACCTGCCGGGCATCATTAATAATTATAGTAACGATGAATTACTCATCATCGTGTCTGCTATGGGCAAAACTACCAATGCCCTCGAAAAAGTAGTGGAAGCATTTTATGATAAAAGAAATGAGGATGCCCTGCAATTATTTTCCGTGATAAAAAACCAGCATATCACCACATCAAAATATCTTCTTGTAACCGGGTACAATGCATGTATCGAACATCTTAATCAATTCTTCACAGAAATAGAATGGCTGCTTCACGACAAGCCCGTTCATTCATTTGATTATTATTACGACCAGGTCGTTTGCATCGGGGAATTATTAAGCACTGCAATTGTAAGTCATTATCTAAATGAAAAAGGCATAACAAACACCTGGGTGGATGTACGCGATATTTTAAAAACCGATAATAATTTTCGTGATGCAAATGTTTGCTGGGAAGACACGATAGAAAATTTAAAATTGATCCCGCTTTCAATCGGGCAAAATTCTAAATTATATCTTACCCAGGGATTCATTGGTTCTACAGATGAAAACGAGAGTACAACCCTGGGAAGAGAAGGAAGCGATTACACAGCCGCTATTTTTTCCAATATTTTAAATGCTGAAAGTTTAAGTATCTGGAAAGATGTGGAAGGTGTAATGAATGCTGACCCAAAAAAATTTCCTGCAGCCCAACTCATTAGCGAACTGAATTATGAAGAAGTGATTGAGATGGCATATTATGGTGCACAGGTAATACATCCTAAAACAATAAAGCCATTACAGAACAAAGGAATCCCGATGCATGTAAAATGTTTTCTCGACCTTTCATTACCGGGTACCATTATTCATACAAAAAAAATAAAAGATCTTCCTCCCATAATTGTAGTTAAAGAAAACCAGGTTATGATGCATTTGCACAGCCAGGACTTTTCTTTCGTTGGTGAAAAACCAATGAGCAGTTTATATAACTGGTGCGCCTCTTTTAAAATACGGCCAAACCTTATCCAAACCGGGGCGATTAATGTGAGCATTTGTTTTGACGATAAACCACATAAAATTCAGCGCCTGGCTGAAGCCGCATCAGAAATTTTTGATGTGCAGGTAGAGAAAGGATTAACCCTGCTTACTATCCGTCATTATAATGAAGAAGTAGTTAATGAATTAACTACGGGAAAACAAATCGTGTTACAACAAAAAACACCCCAGACAATCCAAATCGTTTACAGATAAATCGAAAGTTGAAAATGGGAAATCGAAAATATTTCATTTGCTATTTTAAATTTTAAATTTCGATCTTAGATTTCAAAAAAAAGCCCCGACCTTTCGGCCGGAGCTTGCGCTTACTCAAAGAAATTCTTATTTCCAGTCTCTTCCGCGGTTATCATACTGACTGTTCCTGCTATCATACTGACCGTTCCTGTTATCATACCGACCATTCCTGTTACCATACTGGCCATTTCCACGATCGTCATAACCAAAATCACGGTTATCGCGGCCAAAACGGTTTTCGCTTACATGAACATTACCAAAACGGTTAATGTTAATAGCTACTCTTTCAGACGGTGAAACATTGATACCGGATCTGTACACTAATTCTGTGTTTGCACGGCTACCAAAAATTCCAACGCTTCTTTGCACACGGTAAATTTCTATACGATGCATACCCGGACGGATATCATTTAAAGAAAGATCATTCCTGTCAATGAAAAAACGTTGCCCGTCTATCACCATCTGGTAAACCGCATTGCCTTCTGTTCTTACAAACAATTGTCCGCGGCCGGGACGATCTGCTGCCATCGCAAAAGCGCTGATCAGTAAAGAGACTGCTAAAAAAGTAAAGATTTTACGCATACACTGTTTCCTCCATTTTGTTTTTAGTTATAGGATATTGTAAATAAGAATGGGAAACAGTTAGAAATGTTTAAAAAGAATTTGTTAAAGAACAAATCTTGTCAAGAAACCTGTACAGAGAAAAAAGGAGGCAACCTAAACCTGGCTACTTGAATTGGTACGCTTCTTCCTGGTAAATAAAATGAAGTGTATGAGTAAAGCAATAAGAAAGACGGGAACTCCATAAACGATAAATGCAAAAGGCCAAAGATTACTCAGGCCGTGCAGAATGGCATTATAAATAATCAGTACAACGGAACAAATAAAAGCATGAAGCAGTGCTTTTACAACAACGGTAAAACTGGTTTTCTGTAACCAGAATATATTGATCACCATAACGATTAAACCAACCAGGAGATATTCCATAAGATCAAGATAATGACTTTTTCTAAAAATCAACAATTACTAAAAGTTATAATGGATTATGACCAACAAAAAAGCCCCGCAAGAGCGGGGCTTTTAGAAAAAAAATAGTTACAGCGCACTACCAATAATTCCCCCAAGAACTGCACCTAACAAAGCTCCTCCTATTGTTTTCAACTGGTTATTTCTTTCCTGCTGAAGACCATTGATCCTGTTGTTCCTTTCGTACGAACTTAAAGACCTGTTGTTACGATAAATATTTATCCTCCTGTCATAATCACTATTAATACGGGCCATTTCAGCCTGTCTTTGCCTTTCACTCATACGGTTTCCGTAGTTAGCAGAAGACTGGTTATGCTGAACATACACGCTCGAATTAGAACGATTGCCATATTGTGGCTGAGAAGGCTGTGTATAAACATTACCAGAACGACTGCCATATGGGGGCTGCCGGGAACTCCTTGTTTGATAAGAGCTGTTCCTGTTATCATTTTGCTGAAAAGATCTTTGTTGTGCAAAAGCACCTGCAAAAGATCCTAAGGTCAATAAAAGTAAAATTGCTTTTTTCATAATATCGGTTTTAAATTGTTATGTATATAAGAATAGAAATTGTCTCCTTGGTTTAACTGCTACCGGTTAATTGAGGTTAATGTTTTAGAAGAGTTTTAAGGTTGATTAACATTGCGGTTTTTAAAGTTCACTTCACTATATAAATAAAAAAAACCCTGCAATATGCAGGGTCCTTAATTCATTTACTATTAGTCCTTCTACAGCGCACTACCAATAATTCCACCGATTACGGCACCAACTATCACACCGCCTAAACCGCTTAGCTGATTATTACGTTGTCTTTGCATGTCATAAATATAACGGTCACGATCGTATGCAGAAAGTGCACGGTTTCTTCTGTAAGCGTCTATACGCATTTCATACTCCCGGTTAATACGGGCAATTTCATATTGCCTTTCTCTTTCACTCATCCGGCGGCTGTTACCATAATTTCCGTAGTTACCATAATTCCCATAGTTACCACCGTTATTGTATACAATCTGCGGCTGACCGGAATGTCCATAACCATACTGGCCTTGTTGCTGGTAATTCCTGTTCTGGCGTTGTTGCTGGTAATCCCTGTTCTGATAACCGTTATTACGGTTTCCTTCATGCTGATTCCAGCGTTGTGCAAAAGCGCCGGCAGTGGCACCCAGGGTAAGAAGGAATAAAAAGATCATCTTCTTCATGATGTTGGATTTAATTGTTATAAACCTAAGATAGCGCCTAAAGAATATTGTTTAATTACCCGGTCAAAAGTTTTAGAAGACTTTGACATTTGAACTTCCCGCGATTTTGTTAATGTGTTATAAACACAATAATTCATCGCTTAATAATGCATAATGGAAGATAAATGTTTCGTTTAGTTGCAGTGTTGTTAAATGTTACGCTCGCAAAAAGAAACTGCTCAGGGAAATCGCTTCCCGGACCTTTTATAAAATGACCGGATAATCCTTAAATTTGATGAATCAAAAAATTCACTATGTCTCTTCTTAATAACAACAACAAAAAAGGCAGCAAGCAAAGTAATAAGAGCCAGGGCAACCAGGCCGGCGCTTCAAAATTCATAAAGGGATCGGGAAGTTCCAGTAAACCAGCCGGAGCTGTAAAGAAAGTACGCTCTACGGGTGCCAACAGGGGAAGCTGATCTGCTGATCCCGCAATTACTTTCGGTGGCACTATCGCTGCAGCTTTTCTATAAAAAGTTTATGAGCAACGAACAAAAAACACAACCTGGTACCGGCAGCGCTGAAAATCAAAACCGCAGCCGTGATGAGCAGAGTAACAAACTAGCTTCACTCAATCCTGAAACCCGTACTAAGCTATCTAACGAGCTGGGCGGTAATCCTGATGATATTGCAGATATAAAAGATACCGGTAATCTTAGTGGCCGCGATGATTACTCTGGCAATCACGATGAAGGAATGACTAATCAAAATACGGGTGAGACTACAGACAGGTAACATCATTCTAACTTTGTATTTGCTCCCTGGCAAATATGGATGAGCCTGCTAATTGCAGTGATATATTTTGGATTATTTGTATAAACCGGGATGCCTGTAAACGATAAATATCTTGTACTCACCGGTAACGGTATCATTTTGGATTTTTTATCAGGAAGTATGCTTTCAGCGATCGTGTCGCCGGCATTCACTGAAAGTACTATCCAATAAAAAGAGGAATCTACTGCTCTGAAAGAAACCTCATTCAACTGCGGCAATTGCAAAGCATAATCCCGGTGAATATATATCTTACCCTCCCGTTCATCCTGGTCGGTTATATAAAGTTTATAACTAAGCCTGCAGCCGGAAACAGCAACATCATATATTTCATAAATCCTGGCTTCATGTACAAATGGTTTATTCTCCAGGATACCCTTTAGTTCTTTTATCGCTGTTTTAGTTTCTTCATTCAACTGTGCTGCGCCTGTTTTTGCAAACTGAAACATCATCAATAAAAAAAATAAATAATACCTCATTGTCTAAAATTTAATCGCTTCAGCTAAGTTAACGCATCCGCATTCAGCTATTTCCAACAAGCAATGATGCCATTCGATTTTTTCTTCTGAAAGCAGCCACCTTATAATCAGCTTAATTTCTTCTTTTAAAGTTCAAAGGGCACAGTTTTTCGTTGTTGCTGCACATTATTATTCAAACCCTTTCCAATGAAAAACCTTACTGCCTTTACTATTTTACTTATTTTTTCTCTCCTGCTGGTTATGTTTATTGACTTGTACAGTTTAAAAAAACAGCAGCCTTTCCCCCGGAGCAAGTCTTCGGCGGCTTCACAGAATAACATAGCGAGGAATGGTTTGTCTGCCAGGTAAGCCATCCATCACAGCGACTACGAGATTTACCAGTTTTGATTTAATTTGATTGTCTAAATTTTTTACAATGAAACTGATCAAAACGATTGCTGCTTCTTTACTTGTGTTCTCTTTAATAACAACTGTTGCTGTTGCCCAGCAGAAAAAAACAGAACAGAAAAAAGAAAACGCTTTAAAGGAGCACAAATGTACAGCGGCGTGTAAAGATGGTAAACATGCTTATGCCCATGGAGAAAAAGGGCATACTTGTACAGCAGCCTGCAAAAAAATGAAAACAAAAGCTGCTTAAATGAAATAAAGAAGGCTGCCTTTGTAAAGCAGCCTTCTTTGTATAGTTCTTCTATTTTAATTACCACCTTGTCCTATCCTGTTCTGTTCGTCCTGCGAAGCATTTTGACGACGACGGGGCTGGTTTCCAGGCGTATTTTTTCCGAAACGATAAGTAAACGTAGCTGTTACCTGCCTTACGTCTGGCCTGGCCAGGAATCTCACATCTATATCACTATATTTTGTTCTCCCTTCAAATTTCTGCCATGCAAAAGGGTCACGCACATTTAACCTTACCGTTCCCTTTCCTTTCATTACCTGTTTCTGTGCACCCACGCTAAGCTGGTAAACAGGTTCATTTACGGATAGCTGATCAACACCCTTATAACGATAGAACCCGGTTAGTTCCCCGGTAAGCCCTTTCCCAAGCGTGAAGCTGTTTGTAAGGTTAATCATAAAAGAAGTGTAGTTCATATCAATGGGCTGATTATTATACATCCCTTTATAATGATTGTTATAAACGTTCGTAAAGAAATTGGCATTCCACCACTTTGCAAAACTTGCAGGAGCGGTTATAGACAGACCCATATTCTTAAAATTCGCCACGTTCTCAGAAGTATTATAGGTTATTTTACTCTGCGTATTTTGTTTCAATATTTGAGAGATCACATCATTAGTGTTGTTATAATTCAGCGTAAAAATAAACTTGCTTTTGTACGCATAGCTTAACTCGAAATTGTGCGTGAACTGCGGCAGCAGATAAGGATTTCCTACCCTGTAGGTAAGTGAATCAAGGAAATAAGTAAAAGGATTCAGGTCCTGGTAGTTCGGCCTCGTTACCCTGCGGGTATAAGAGATTGTGAACTGGTTATTTTTACTTGCCGCATAACTTAAGAACAGGCTTGGAAAAAGATTGGTGAAGTTTCGTTTGAAGGACGAGTCATTAGTAACCTGGTAGCCCTTAGCAATTGTATTTTCTAACCTTAAGCCTCCCTGCACCGTCCACTTTTTTATTTGTTTATTGATATTCACGTATGCCGCATTGATATTCTCATCATATACAAAGTGGTTCGAACGGGTGTCGTTTATCCATTTATCATAGGACTGTCTCTTATAATCAACCAGGTTGTCGTTCTTTACATAACTGGATTTTATCCCTGCTTCAAGTCGCCCATTTCTAAATGGATGCGAATAATCAGTTTTAAAAGAGTAGATATTAATGTCGGCAGGTAGATGTCCGCTCAGGTATAAGGTTGGGCTCGTCTGTTGCTGCAAATTATTATAGAAGTTGGTAGTAAGCAGCATGTTTGAAACATTACTATACGTTACATAATCAAAATCGACTGTCAGCTCTCTGCCCGCGGTATCGAAACTATGTTTCCAGTTCAGGTTACCGGAGAAATTTTCAAATCCTATCCGGTTCTCGGTCTTAGAGATCATAGCAGACTGAGGCATGCCGTTTTTATCTTTTATAATTGAATTGGTTATCGGCGTAGGATGTCCGTTAAATACAAACCCGTTCAGTACGATACCAAAAACATTTTTCTTATTAGCATAGTAGTCCAATCCTAATTTTAAAGTATGATTAGTATTACCAAACTTGAATTCAGTATTCTGAGTTGATGAACCATCGAGTACCCCGTTATTGTAAAAATTGCGGTCGATCGTTAATTCATTTCTGCCCCTGAAAATATTGGGATTATAATTTCCGAAAATATTAATCTTATTTTTCTTGTAATTAAAGTTGAAACTGTTTTGAGATTTCGGAACAAAATAAGTTGTGCCTTTCATCCGGTAAATACTGCTTGTATATCCCACCATTATACTACCATTAAACCCTGCTGTTTTTCCTTTTTTTGTTTTGATGTTGATAACACCGGAATTACCTTCCGCATCATATTTAGATGAAGGATTCGTCATGATCTCGATCTGGTCCAGTGCAGAGGCCGGCATATTTTTCAGCATGTTTGCCAGATCTGCCGCTGAGAGATAAGTTGGTTTTCCATCCAGCATAACAATCACACCAGATTTACCACGAAGGCTTATTACACCATCGTTACTTACAGAAATACCTGGTGATTTCTCCAATACTTCCAGTGCGGTTGAGCCGGCACTTGTTGGCGAAGCATCAACATTCACTATTGTCTTATCAATCTTAGTTTCTATAAAAGGTTTCTTAGCCTGTACTGTAACTTCTCCGATCTGTTTTATGTTTTGCTTCAACAAAATCTCAGGAACTTCTGTATTGCTGTTGCTTACTTCGAAAAGTTTAGAAAAACTTTTACTATACCCCACTAATGCGGCAGACACGATATATTTTCCGGGCTTCACATTCACTAACTCATAAGTTCCGGCTTTGTCAGACACGGCCAGTTTAACCAGCGAGGAATCTTTTATGCGAAGCAAAGAGATGGCTCCGGATTGTAATGGTCTTAACTGTTCATCTTTGATTGTGCCGGAGACTTTAAAATTATTTGCCTGGCCGGTTGCAGTGCCTGCGGCAATACAAAAAATAAAGAGGTAGAATATTCTCATAATATGGTTAATATTCTATAAAGTTTGTAAACAGTTTGACAGATCAAATCTGAAATGTGATAAACATTCAAATTCAGGTGCAAGTGGTGGTGCCATTGCTTAAACGGCCAGTTAAAGGAAGAATTTAGCCTGTCGTTTTTTTACATGGACTGAAGTGGAAAGCTTATAGTAAAGTCGGAGCCTTCACCCGGAACGGAAAGAAAGCTGATGCGGCCGTGCTGCAGTTCTGTATACTCTTTACATAAGAGCAATCCCAGGCCCATGCCTTTTTCATTTTCAGTGCCATACCCCGGCTGCGATTGCATGGTAAAAATATCTTTTTGCTTTTCATACGGTATCCCCTGCCCTTTATCTTTTACTGTAATAAAGCCGCTTCCTTCTTTATCATTCCCTGCATGTATATAAATCTCGCTTCCATTAACCGAAAATTTTATTGCGTTACTGAGAAGATTACGCAAAACTATCTGCAGCATATCCGGATCGGCCATAATATAAAGCGGCGCAGTAGTTATGACTATATGAATATTTTTATTGGTAGCAATGCCCCGTTGTATATCCAGTGTGGTTCTTATTGCATCAGAAGGCATCACCGGCTGTAAATTAACTGATACCTTTTCCATTTGATTTTTAGACCATGCCAGCAGGTTGGTAAGCATATCCAATGTGTAACCGGTTAAATTTATTAATGCGTCCCTGATTCGATGATCCTGTTCATTGTTAAACTGGCCCATTATTTCCAGGTAACTTTTAATAGAACTGAGTGGCGAACGCAGGTCGTGCGCAATGATGGAAAATAATTTAGCATTTTCCTGGTGAAGACGTTCAAGATGCATGTTTTGTTCAAGTGCCTTGTTCCTTTGCCGCATGTAATGCATGCGCAGGTAACTGGTAACGAAATAAATAATGATCACTACGATGCTAAAGCTGGAAACTATATCTATGAGTCTTGTTTTTTGTGAAGGATAAATATTCACTATAAAACCTGGATTGAGGTGTTCGCATAAAACAAGTGTAGCTGCAATAAGTATGTGTGCAAGTATCCAGATAATGTGCAGTGCTTTGCGTGTAAAAGCAATGAGAAGCGGCAATGTAATGAAGAACAACATCAGTGTTGGTCCGTTAGTACCAGAGTTATAGATATAGGTGAAGATCAACGTGGCATAACTGGCGACTGCATAAGTAATCATGCTTACATAATATTTGTGCCTGTAGCGGGAGAGCCAGTAAACAAATGCCTGCAAAATAATCAGGACAAAAAGAAACCAGGTAACTGCAGTAAGACCGAGATACCAGTTAAGCGGAAGTAAGACAAATAATAAGAGAAGAGTAATAATACTGATACTGTTTACCGCCCGATTTTCCATGGGAATTGAATCAGGATCGCCGACTAAACGGAGCCAATATTTTCTAAGCAAAAACAGATAGGGGTTTTCTCAAAGGTATGATTAAAAGCTATAGTTGTCCGGACGCCTTTATTGCTAACGAACAGTAATACCCTTTCACTTTTTCAACAGGAAGACATCCTGGTATTAGGGCCGGGCCTTGTTTACCGTTTTTGTGGAGGTATCAAGTCCTTTTGTTGTGTCCTTTCCCTGGTCTGATGGAGATAATGAGTTGGTTGTATCCGGAACATTTCCATTTACATTTTCCACCGGCCCCTGTGAACTTACAGTATCCTGCGAATTAGTTTTATCTGTCCCGGAATTACAAGCTCCGAACAGGTATACGAATGATATAATGATAAGCTTTTTCATATAAAATGAATTACAAGCTTCAAGCCAAATACGGGGATTAAAAATACCCCTATCATTCACCACAAAAATTTCTCAGACATCTTTGATTTTTACTGTTTACATTATACATTGTGGCATGCGTGCCCACCACCTTTTTAAACGTTATTATGAACTTCTTGCCAAGCGTGCCTATTTTATGAGCATGAGTGATGAGGGCATTGAAAATTATGGAAAGGCCATGCAGAATTTATGCGATGATGTTTTGCAATTACTCAGCCAGCAGGGATATGATATTGCTTCCTCCTATAAATCACTTTTTCATTATCGTAAATTAACCAGCCGCATGCTGGAGGTAAAAAGTATCATGCCGCAAAGCAGGTCGATCGCTATTAATCAAATCTACACAGATCTGCTTATCGATATTCCTTCCATCCTTTCTTTTATAAAAACACTGAGTGAGAAAGAACTTTTAAATGATGGAGATTAAATAGTTGGCAGTTGATGGTACCAGTGAAGTCAACTCTATGGCATTATAGTTGCCCGTCGTTTGTTTAAACTCAGTTATGTATACATCGCTTATTACAACACAGGATAAAGCACTCTGCCATTTGTTTCTGCATTGCTGTTTCAGAGACGGCCAGTTTACCCAGTCAGAAGTTGATGATGTGGCTGATAAATTTGTAAGGCTTGGACTTAACGAGGAACTAAATTTTAAAGATGAACTAAAGGATTACAATTCGTATACGAATGAGCTTACAGATGAAAAAACATATATAGAATTCCTGGTTAAACAAATATGCCCCACTAATGAGCTGGCTTTATACTCTTATTGCGTGGAACTTGCGGTAAGCGACATGTCTTTTGATAATAAGGAAGATCGTTTATTTAAAATACTTGGAGCGATCCTGAATATTGCTGAACCCGACCAGGAATTAATTCAAAAACTAATTATACAAAGGCAGCTTGTACAGGATGAGAAATTTTTCTAAATGAATAAGTAATCTACTTTGCTTTTTCTAATGCTACATCACGTTCGTTTTAAACATGTTTAATAGAGGGAACACAGGATCATGCGATATAATTACCGCTGATGGAAACTATCGCCGATAAACTGCAACGCATTTGTTATACCGGTGCGCCAATAGGTCCAGTTATGAGCACCATCACGAACGCGGTATTCATGCGGAACCCCTTTTTCCATTAAGGCTATATGCAGAAGCGAGTTTCCTTTAGTCAAAAAATCATCATCGCCGCAATCGATCCAGTAACGCACTTTCTTCAGTTCATCAGCAGGCTTATTAGCAATGATCTTCAGCGGCGAATTATCATACCATGATTTATTCAACCGGTCCTTTCCTTTTAAACCACGACCATATAACTGCCCGAATATCGCTTCGTAACGCTGGTCAGGTGTGCTCACCAATGCATCATCATCATATACCGCCGCACTTAAAGGGGCGGCAGCCACAAACAATTCAGGGTATTTTAAAGAATACATCAATGTGCCATAGCCGCCCATTGAAAGACCTGCTACACCGCGATATTTTTTCTCTGCTTTAATACGATAGGTTTTTTCAATAGAAGGCATAAATTCTTTAATGAAAAAATCTTCATAGCTCTCCTTTCCATCATATGCATTAACATACCAGCTGGAATCTCCATTCGGCATTACAATGATCATGGGAGGAATAATACCATCGGCTATGGCTTTATCAGCATACCGGTTTATTTCACCAAACTGCAGCCACCCGGTTTCATCATCTGTATAACCATGTAACAGGTATACAACGGGATAATTTCTTTGCGAGATTTCATAATCAGGGGGAAGGTATACGACATATCGAACGTTCCTTCCAAGGATATTACTTTTTACCTGGCGCTGCTCAAGTACTTTACCCATTGGTTGAGAGAAAGCAGCGAAACCAGAATTAAGAACAAATAATAAAAGCAGTAGTTTTCTCATATTGCAGAATAAAAATGATAAAATACGATTTCTAAATTCTAATTTAGAACTAACTACCTAAAACTCAAACTATCAATTCAAACCTCAAAATTATTTTGCTTGCCGCATTGGTTGCGGGCACCCTGGATCTTACAGGAGCATATCTTGTTTATTCAGTCATTATGCAAAGAGTAGATTTTATCCGGTTGTCTCAGTCAATTGCATCCGGCGTTTTTGGCAAAGAAGCTTTCACAGGAGGCGCTGTAACAGCAGCATGGGGCGTATTATTTCATTACTGCATAGCTTTTATATGTGCTTATTTTTATGGGGTGCTGTTTTCTTCATCCAGGCTGGTACGCATGCATTATATAACCACTGGCCTGTTATATGGAGTTATTGTCTGGATAATAATGAATCTCGTAGTAGTACCGCTTTCCTATACAGGTCACCGGACGCTAACATTTAATTCCATCATAATCGGAATGAGCATCCTGGTTGTATGCATAGGTTTACCCATCACGATTGTTATGAAAAAATATTTCACTCCCCGGCCGGCAGTTCAGTTATAAACTGCCGGAATATATTTTAAACTTTAGTTTCTTTTTTTTGCTGTTTTCTTCACCTGTTTGCGTCCCTTATTGCCATTGACCATACCATTTGAACGCTTACTGCTTGTATTACCGGCAGATTTCTTAGCCGCTTTTTTGGGTGCCGATTTTTTTGATACCGCTTTTTTAGGAGTTGATTTCTTAGCTGCTTTTTTCGGCGCAGATTTTTTATTTTCTGTTCTATTAGCTGCTGATTTTTTAGCGCTGCCGGAAGATCTTCCGTTGCTTTTCGAGGATGAAGAGGGACGGTTACTGTTTCTTCTTTCACCAGCTTCCGCTTTTTCATTGATACGGCCCAGTGCAAGCCTGGTTAAAAGGTCGTCAGCATCATACTCTTCATTCAAAGTTTGCTCTAATAATTCAGCAACTTTACTCAGGTTCAGTTCGCGGGCATATGCACGTAATGTACCGTAGGCGCATATCTCGTAATGCTCCACTTTTTGCGCACAGGCAATAATCGCAGCATCGAGCACTTCGGGAGCCATATCCTCTTTCATAGTTTTTTCACCTTCGCTAATTAGACCTTCCATACCCTTGCAATGTGTTTTATCACCACCAAATATCCCGGAGAGAAAACCTTTCTTTTCTTCTCCCTCATCTTCTTTATTTTTTAGCATCTCCTGTACTTGTTCAAGCCGGCTAACGTGGGTCTTTGTAATTTTAAGATGGTCTGCAAGGCCCTTACTAAGCTGGGCGTTTTTTGCCTTTTCAATCATTTTAGGCAAAGCGGCTATAATTTGATCTTCTGCAGATCGCAGATCTTCCAATTCATGCTGAAGCAGCATTCTCAGATCGTTCATTTTTTCCATGATGAATATGTTTTTATATCACATGAGAAAAATGTGCCACAATGAACAGTCGGAAATTTGGGAGTTGAAATTTGAATTTTAAAAAAAGGTGCTGATTATAAGATCACATAATCACCCAGGCTATTTACCGATATCAGCGGAAGCTTTTTATTCACTTCAAAATACTCGTAAACCTTTTTTATTTCTGATGAAAAATGCGCAAGCTGCTTATCATCTTTCATGATCTTGGATAAATAATCCACGCTTTTACTATTGCTGTATCGCACCGGGAAAATATGCACCGGGATAAAATCCTGGCCACTGTTTTTTGCATAGGTAGCAAGAATATAAAGTTCTTCGATCTGTGAATCCTGTATGGGTATACATCCCACTGTAAGGCAGCTTCCATGAATGTAAATATCTCCGCCCGGCTCGGCTGAATCGCTTAAAATACGATCAGACATGTTGGGATAATTTATACCGAGCGAAAGATGGTAAGTACTATTGGGATTGAATTCATTGATATAATAAAAACCTTCAGGCACCTGGTAATCACCCTGCATACGCTTGGGACCAAGTGTTC
>JAQBNK010000168.1 GCA_028288595.1 Chitinophagaceae bacterium | reverse complement strand
TCAGTGGTGTAAAGGAGTGGCAGTGATCGATATTAATAATGATGGGTGGCAGGATATATATGTCTGCACATCATTAACCGGAAACAAGCACCAGAGCAAAAACCTGCTTTACATTAACCAGGGACGTGATAGAAATAATATTCCTCACTTTAAGGAAATGGCGGCAGAATATGGCCTTGCTGATACTTCCCGTTGCACACAGGCCGCTTTCTTCGATTATGATAATGATGGCGACCTGGATGTATACCTTGTAGTGAATGAAGTAAATCAATCCAGGTTCCCCGATAATTTTCATCCCGTACTTACAGATGGTTCTAACCCAAGCACAGGTAAATTATTTAGAAATGATCCTGATGATTCATTAAAGCATCCGGTGTTTACTAATGTTTCGAAACAAGCAGGAATTCAAACAGAAGGATACGGCCATTCAGTCGCGATCCTGGATATTAATAATGACGGCTGGAAAGATATTTATATAGCAAATGATTTCATCACCAACGATCTCCTCTGGATCAATAATCATGATGGTAGTTTTTCAAACCACCTTGGAACTTATTTCAAACATACTTCTGCAAATGCCATGGGTAGTTTTGCAAGCGATATTAATAATGATGGATTGATAGACCTGGTAACATTAGATATGAATCCTGCGGATAATTACCGTAAGAAAATGATGATGAATGCCAACTTTTATCAGAAATATCAGAACAGCGATTTCTATCATTACAATTACCAATACGTGCGGAACACCTTGCAATTGAATCAAGGTCCCAGGGTAGGCCAGGAAGATTCTATTGGTCCACCGGTATTTAGTGAAATAGGATTTTATGCCGGAATTGCAGAAACCGACTGGAGCTGGACGCCACTTGTTGCTGATATGGATAATGATGGCAACCGCGATATAATTATCACAAATGGTTTTCCAAAAGACGTGACCGATCACGATTTCATAACATTCCGAAATGATGCTTACCAGGTGGCTTCAAAAGATTTTATTCTAAAACAGATACCCGAAGTAAAGCTCCATAATTATGCATTTAAAAATAATGGGGACATCACTTTTTCGGATGTATCGTCGCAATGGGGTTTGTCTCAACCATCTTTTTCAAATGGATCCGTATTTGCAGACCTGGATGGCGATGGTGATCTCGACGTGATAATTAATAATATTAACGACTCCGCATCCATATATAGAAATGACACAAGGCAGATTAATAAAGACAGTAGCAATTTTCTTCGTATACAATGTATCGGCGAAAAACTTAACAGGAATGGAATAGGCGCCCGTGTTGAAATTTATTATGATCATGAAAAGAAACAGCTTTGGGAAAATGAACCGTTCAGCGGATACCTTTCAACGATATCATATGATGCACATTTCGGCTTAGGAAAAATAAGATCAGTTGACTCGCTTGTCGTAACCTGGCAAAGCGGTAAAAAGCAAATGATAAAAAATGTGCAGTCTAACCAGTTAGTAAAATTAAAAGAAGCGGATGCCATGCAGGCTGATCTTAATAGTCAGCCAACCTTTGCAACAACAACACTTTTTAAAGAGTTCTCCGACTCTGCGAACATCAGTTTCATTCACCAGCAAAAAGATTTTGTGGATTTTAATATTCAGAAATTGCTGTTGCATAAACTTTCCGAATACGGGCCTGCATTAGCTGCAGGAGATATAAACGGAGACGGCCTCGATGATATCATTTGCGGTGGAGCTGTTTCTTATAGCACACAGGTTTTCATTCAAAATAAAAATGGAAGTTTTTTACAAAAAGCACTGTTAGCAAGTGCCGGTAAGGATAATAAGAGATCAGAAGATACAGGCATCCTATTGTTTGATGCAGACGGTGACGGTGATGACGACCTGTATGTTTCAAGCGGCGGATACGAGAACGAACCTGGTGCACCTTCTTACCAGGACAAGTTATATGTGAACGATGGTAAAGGAAATTTTACTGTTGATTCACTAGCATTACCAAAAAACTTTACCAGTAAATTTTGTGTAAGAGCAATTGATTATGATAAAGACGGCGATCTCGATCTTTTCGTATCGGGCCGCGTAGAACCATGGAATTACCCGAAACCCGTATCCAGCTTTATTTTTAGAAACGATACTAAGAATGGTAAAATAAAATTCACCGACGTTACTGAACAGGCAGCAAAAGATCTTAAAAATATTGGGCTCGTTTGCGATGCATTGTTTACAGATTTTGATAATGACGGATGGCCAGATCTGGTGCTGGCAGGAGAATGGATGCCGCTTAGTTTTTTGAAAAATGATCATGGAACCTTTAAAAATATAACAGCGCAATCAGGGTTGGCCGGTAATAAAGGTTTTTGGAACACCATTGCGGCGGGAGATTTCGATAATGATGGCGACATAGATTATATAGTGGGTAACCAGGGTCAGAATTCAATTTACCGGGCCAGCAATCAATATCCTGTTTCTATTTATGCGAAAGATTTTGATAATAACGGCAGTTATGATGCGTTTCCTGCTTTGTATTTACCGGTAAGCCAGCAGGACACAACAAAAAAAGAATTCCCCGCATTTACAAGAGATGATATTGTAAAACAAATGATCAGTATGCGGATCAAATTTCAAAATTATAAGTCATTCGCCGCTGCTACGATGGATCAATTGTTTACCACTGAGCAAATGAAAAATGCATTGATATTGAAAGCAGGTGAAATGAGGTCCTGTTATATCAGGAATGATGGTAATGGAAAATTTACGATGATGCCCTTGCCTATGCAGGCCCAGATATCTGTTCTTAATGGAATGGTGGCAGATGATTTTGATGGTGATGGTAATCTCGATATAATCATGAATGGTAATGATTATGGTACTGAAGTTTCTGTTGGACGATACGATGCGTTAAATGGTCTCCTGATGCGAGGCGATGGGAAAGGACATTTTCAACCGCAGCGTATTTTGCAAAGTGGAATTTATATTCCGGGTAATGGTAAAGCATTGGTAAAGTTGCGAACGAAGAATAATGGATATATGCTCGCGGCATCAGAAAACAGGGGACCACTCAGGATGTTTAAGCTCAAAACCAACCCTCGCTGTATTCCATTGCAAGCGAATGACGTAAGAGCAGAAATAAAATACCGCAATGGCATTTCCCAAACACAGGAATTTTATTATGGATATTCTTTTCTTTCTCAGTCAGCCAGGTTTTTGAGTATAAACACTGGCGTTTCTGGGGTAATTATTTATGATAGTAAAGGGCAGACAAGAAAACTAAGTTTTTAATAATTTTGTATGCAGCGGTTTAGAATCCGAATAATAATGAATAAAATTATAACGAGTTGTTTCCTGGTAGTCATTATTTTTTTAGTTGGTTGTCAAAATAATGTCAATCCTTATGAAAATAAAATGGGCATTCCACCGGGAGTTTATGCAAGACTTGATACCGCTAATTATACAACAGTTGAATGGAAAGATTCTGTAAGCAATTTTGGTAAGATACAGGAAGGGGATACAACGGTACTTAAATACAGGTTTGTAAATTCAGGCGATAAATTACTGTTCCTCGTTACAGTACAGCCCTCTTGTGGGTGCACCATAACCAGCTATCCGCAGGAAGCCATATTGCCGGGTAAATCCGGTGTGTTAACTGCTACCTTTAAAAGCAAAGGCCACCCCGGTGTTATTCATAAAACAATTGCAGTTACGACCAACACAAAAAACCAAATGAGTCAGTTGCTGGTATTTAATGGAGAAGTTCTTTCCGGATCAAGACAAATTCCTTAACTTAAAATTATCTCAGAAAGCCCCGAATATAATTTCTTTCAACCCGCTTTTTTATGAAGCATATTTTATTAAGTACTGGCCTGTTTATTTTGCTTTGCAGCACAGCCTGCAATAAAAAAGCTGTTAAACTAGCCGATGCAAAAATTCTGCATGATAACCAGGACCAGTTAACCAAAGTAATAATTTACGACGTTTTTACTCCGCCGGTAAGCAGCAGGATCTATCTCTATTCTTCTATTGCTTCTTACGAGGCTATCCGTTTCGATAAACCCGGCAATCCTTCTATTGCAGAAAAACTGAATGGATTTAAAACCATGCCCGCACCGGAAAAAAATAAGAAATATAATTTCACATTAGCAGCAACCGCGGCATTTTTTACTGTTGTGCATAAAGTTGTTTTTTCACTTGATTCATTGAAAGGTTACGAACAATCTGTCTTTGCACGCTTTAAAGAGGAGCTGGAGGAGGATGTTTATAACAGGTCAGTTGCTTTCGGAGATTCTATAGGAAGCAGGGTTTTGGCGAGGGCCAAAGAAGATGGTTACACAAAATCAAGAGGGAAGCCAAAATATCTCGGTAACCAGGATGATCCGGGTAAGTGGAGGCCGACACCACCTGATTATTTAGACGGTGTTGAATGGTGCTGGAACACGATGAAACCTGTTCTCCTGGATTCCTGTTCAGAGTTTAAACCTGCATTACCCCCGGCTTACAATACAGATACGAATAGTGTTTTTTACCAGCGGGCTAAAGAGGTATATTCCATAGGAAAAAATTTAACCGATGAACAAAAAATGATCGCGAAGTATTGGGATGATAACCCTTTTGTGATCGAACATTCCGGTCACATGATGTTTGGAAATAAAAAAATTACACCCGGCGGACACTGGATGGGCATTGCGGCAATTGCTACGCAGCAGGCAAAAGCTGATCCGGTTAAAACTGCAAAAACATATGCACTAACAGCAATTGCTTTGTATGAAGGTTTTATCGCGTGCTGGGACGAAAAATATAGAAGCAGCGTGGTGCGTCCCGTGACTGTTATTAATGATCTGATTGATAAAAGCTGGACACCTTTTTTACAAACGCCGCCGTTTCCTGAATACCCGAGTGGACATAGTGCGATTACTGCTGCAGCTGCAACAGTATTGACGAAATTATATGGCGACCGTTTTGCTTTCCAGGATACAAGCGATCTTCGTTATATCGGTATGCAAAGACATTTTAATTCATTTAATGAAGCCGCGGCAGAAGCCTCACTCAGTCGCGTTTACGGGGGGATACATTACATGACCGGTGTGAATGCGGGAGCAGATCTGGGCCGCAGGGTAGGAGAGCATATTATACAAAAATTAAAGAACAACGGACTTTGAATTCAAAACCAATGGTGGAAACCAGGCCGAGTAAAATTGATGGAAAAGGATGTTTTGCTCTCAGGAAAATTCCAGCAAGAAAAAAAATAGGCAATTTAAAAGGCGAGATCATTTCACTTCGTAAAGCAAGAAAATTAGCTTCCGCTAAAGGCCGCATTGCGATCGTTGAATTTGGCGATGGTCGGGCATTAAATGCTACTTTTTTTGAAGATACAATGAAATATATCAACCATTCCTGTTCTCCTAATACTTATATGCGCATTGCATTTTCCAGAGTTGAATTTTATGCATTGAAGAAAATAAAAAAGGGAGAGGAATTAACCTGCGATTACGGTCCCACCCACCATGATGGTAAATTAAAATGCCAGTGTGGTTCACCGGCCTGCAAGGGCTTTCTTTAGCCTTATAGCTGCTGGCTTCTGAGGCAGGTTTTACCCAGTTTTCCGGCAAACAATTAACAGCTAAATTTCTTTTATATATGGCTGATAATAACGTCTTCCAAATCAATTATTTATTTATCGCAATGGTTCTCAGATGTTCTGCAAAACTGTGTTTTTCTTCTTAAGACAGCCATGTTTTTTGGCAGGGTTTTGTAAGTATATAATAGAGGAGCAGAAGGAAATGAACGGATTTAACCATATAGAAGATAAGATCGCAAGGCTGCAACAAATGTATATCAACGAGACAAGGAGATATCTTTTACTGCAGAAAAGCGGGGCATCAAGAAGAGATATACTTGAGGCCAAGAGTATGATTAATGAACTCCTCAATGAACTTAACTATTGGCGTTCCCAGGGCCAGGGTAACAGCAATGGTTTTTATTTTTAAGTGTTGAATGTTTTGATCAATATACAATGAAAAAGATCCTGCACGTATCTCAGAAAATAAAGCATGTTGAATGCGAAAACGATTTCGGATGGTTACAGCTTCGGTTATTGGTGCTGGAATTATTAAACACCGCTTTTTTACTTACGCTTAACAAGGGCCGGAAAAAAGAAATGAAACATATTCACAATCTCCAGGGATTGTATAAAGATTACCTGCAGGTACCATATCACAACATTCAGGATAAAGTTTTCTGCCTTAGTATTAAGAATGAAGTGCTTTCTGAAGTGGATACAATTATCGAACAATACGCCTGATCATTTTATTTCAACAACCAGCCTAATCGTTTTGCCTGAAGCATTCTGCCAGTGACCTTCATTTTCAAAAAATTCTTTGATGAGGTCATTTAATTTTTCAGATGTCGATTTTAGGAGTTTTACAGTTAAAGGATATCCTTTTTTGCTGAATATGATCTCAACATCCCATCGTGACTTTTCAAATTCATTTTCTTCTTCTAAAATTTCTTTCAGGTTACCCTTCATTACTTCCCAGCCTTTCCGCGGATAGATGCCGGGTAGATTTGCTGATATTTCTAATTCAGGCGATTTTGATTCAGCGATACTGGTACCGGTAACCCGTGCTTTTCTTGCCACTCCATAACCAGCGGTTACAACAACTTCACTCAGCGAAGCAGGAGAGGTAGTTAGTTTAATTGTATCATTAAAACCTTTGTGTAATTTCTTCTCAAGACTTTCATATCCAATAGTAGATATGGAGGCCGTTGTTACAGAGTCCCTTATTTTTAAAACATATGAACCATTTTGGTCTGTGGTTGTGCCGATGTTTGTACCCTTAACCAAAACAGAAGCGCCTGCTACTCCTTTATGCGAGGGATCAGTAACAATCCCTCTTACAATATTGCCATCGGTAAAACCCACTCTTGCAGACCTCATCTCTATACCTGCAACCTGGTCTTGTAATGGTATTTGTGAAACACTCATTTTCTTAAGAGAATCAACGTTTAATCTTCGGGCAGGTGAAGCTGTTACATCAGCCATTTCAGGTGCTGATAAAGTTGCAGACACTTCTTTTTTCCTGGAATTAATATCATCACTGGTTTTCTCTTTTGCTTTTAAATTTGCCCGTTTTTCATTTAAAGATTGAGCAGTGGACTTTGATTGATCGTTTTTTTCACTTGCTGCAAACGAAGCCTTTTTTTCTGCACTGTCATTATTAATAGCGCCGGGTTGGTTTACAACAGGAGGTACAATTGTTTTTTCTGTTTTTGCAAGCGTTGTTTTATTAGCAGGCTGCAAAACCAAAAAACTGATGATGCCCAAACCTGCAATGAGAATAATAGCGGCTGCGATTTTCCACCATGCAAAAGCTACACTTCGTCTGGCATGTGTATCAAAAGGCCGCAGGTTCTCTCTTATAAATTGAACGTCTGTTTTTGCTTTTGTTTCATCCGCCTGCATAACGCCTTCCAGCGCATCTGCGAGAAACGGGTCTTTTAAACTTTGCATTTCCAGCTTACGCATCTCGGCAGCAGGCATTTGCCCCGATGCATACCGCTGCAGGTCCTCATAACTATAATTCAATATGAAAGTTTTATCGCTCATTATTTTCCATACATATTTTTAAATTTCTTCTTCCGTTTTGAACAAGACTGCGAACAGCGTTCCATTCCAGCCCGGTGGCCGCAGCAATCTGGTGATACGAATGTTCCTGCAGGTAAAACAGTCTGATGATTCTTTGCTGGTTAACTGCTAATTTATCAATGCAATTTTCCAGTTGGTTTAATTCGGTTTCTTTATTCAGTGCATCATCCAGATGATCTGTTTCGCCGGATTGCATAAAATCGTTTGTTAATTCAACAACATTCGTGGCTTTTTCTTTTCTTAATTGCATAAGGCAATGGTTCTTCGTAAGTACATAGAGCCAGCTTTTAAAATTATCTACCTGGTGATGCCTTAGTTTTTCTACCAGTTCCTCGTAAATATTCATGGCCGCGTCTCTGGCCTTATCCTGGTTCTTCAGGTATTTAATTCCCACCGCATACACCATGTCGCTGTAACGCAGGTATAATTCAGCGAGCTTTTGCTGGTTACCATTCAACCGGTAATCCTCCGCTAATTGCTCATCAGGACTTGATATGGGTTGAAGTTTTCCTGCCATGTGCTACTGAAATATAATAAAAAGATTTTTTAAAAACCTTATGTAATTCAAGGCCTGCCCGCATCTTTTTTAAAACACTGCTATGAAACCAGTTATACTTAAAATCCCGAAGCCCTGCCATGAAGACTGGAATAAAATGACCCCTGTAGGTAAGGGCAGGAACTGTGACAAATGTGCAAAGCAGGTGATTGATTTTAGTTTGATGAGCGACAGGCAGATACTTGAAATGTTATCCTCATCAAAGGGAAAGTTATGCGGAAAATTTAATAGTGATCAGCTCGATCGCACCCTGCATGAACCCGTTAAGCCAGTTAAAAAAAAGATTTGGGGCTTACTATTTTCATTTTTAATCCCGCTCTTTTCTGTCACTAAAGCAAAAGCCCAAACGATAGGAAAAATCGCTGCACATGAACAACCCGTACAACCCAGGCAAATTGAAAAGGGTGTAAAAAGAATATCTCCGGGTTTAATCAATTCAACGACGCAGAAACAAATAATAATAACCCGACCTGTTCACCCTCTTCAAACTAGAAGAACAGAGGCTGAAATAATAGTGAAAGAAAAGGATACGAATTTTAAAATAATTCAACCGCATCAAGATTTAAAAACCAATTCATTGTGTATCAAATCAGACATAAAGATGCTTGAAGGAACATTGGGAGAGGTCATAGTAGTAGTAGGAGGGGTAAAAAGAAAATCGCCGCTAAGTAAACCAGGTCTTTTTGCTGCGGGAAAAATAATTAAGGCGCTGGTTGGTATGCCTTCTTATAAAATTTATCCAAACCCGGTGAAAGCCGGCAGTGAATGTTTTATCGAACTACCAGGTGAAGGCAACTTCAACATCCAGCTTTCAGATACTCAATCAAAATTGATAGTTAGAAAAGAAGAACATGTTACCGGAAAGCAAAAGTTTTCTTTATCAATCTCACCAAATATTGTCGGCGGAATTTATTATCTGCAGGTACAATCATCAAATAAAGCCGCCTTCACTCAAAAAATCATCATTCAATAAAAACTATTTTATGAAATCAATCTTCGCTATGCTCATCCTCCTGTTTATCACACTCGCAGCTTTTATTAATGCTGCTAAATATGATCTTCATGGAAATGTAAAAGATGAAAGCGGCAACACCATTGCCGGTGCTTCAATAACTATTAAAGGAAATAATAAAGGCACCACTACAGACAGGGAAGGAAACTTTATACTGAAAGAAATAGAAGGGAATGAAACGATTGATATAACTGCGGTAGGTTATGAACCGAAAGAAATTAAAATACACAATGAGAAGTTTATTCATGTTGTTTTAAAGAGTGTTTCCATGCAGTTAGATGAAGTGTTTGTTACCGGCTATGGGCTGGCACGAAAAAAAGAGATCAGCGGATCTGTCGCGGGGTTGGAATATCGTATTGCAAAAACTCCAACCAGGATAATGCAGGCTGATCATTTTCCTGTAAGGGGAATTTATAACCAGTACAACAGGGAAGGCTATGATAATATTGATGAAAATGCTTTTCTCAAAACAAACGATAATCCTCTTTCTACATTTTCAATTGATGTTGATGCGGCTTCATACACCAACATCAGGCGCTTTCTTAACCAGGGTCAATTACCTCCTGCAGGCGCCGTGAGAATTGAAGAGATGATCAATTATTTTACTTATTCTTATCCCCAGCCAAAAGATAATAAACCCTTTACCGTTAACACAGAAATAACTGCGTGCCCATGGAACGCTCAGCATCAGCTGGTGTTAATTGGTTTGCAGGGAAAGAGAATTGATTACGATAAGCTACCCCCTTCTAACCTTGTTTTTTTAATTGATGTTAGTGGCAGTATGCTCACGGCAGATAAATTACCACTCGTGCAGGCTTCGCTTAAATTATTGGTGGATCAGTTAAGAGATGAGGACAAAGTTTCTTTGGTTGTTTACGCAGGTAATGCCGGCTTAGTGCTTCCTCCCACTTCAGGCGACGATAAAATAAAAATAAAAGAAGCCATCGATGGCTTGCAGGCCGGGGGCTCTACCGCAGGGGGCGCCGGGATTCAACTGGCTTATAAAACGGCAGCGGAGAATTTTAAAACCGGTGGAAATAACAGGGTGATCTTGTGTACCGACGGCGATTTTAATGTGGGTGTATCAAGCGATGATGAATTAATAAGGCTTGTTGAGGAGAAAAGAGAATCAGGAATATTTCTCACAGTTCTTGGTTACGGCACGGGTAATTACCAGGATGCTAAAATGCAAAAACTGGCCGATAAAGGAAACGGCAATCACCACTACATAGATAATTTGGGAGAGGCGAGGAAAGTATTGGTGAATGAATTTGGCGGCACATTATTTACCATCGCAAAAGATGTAAAACTGCAGGTAGAATTTAATCCTATGAAGGTGCGGGGGTATCGTTTGATCGGTTATGAGAACCGCATGCTGGCTAAAGAAGATTTTAATGATGATAAAAAAGATGCAGGTGAATTAGGAAGCGGTCATACCGTTACAGCATTGTATGAAATTATTCCTGCGGGAGTTAACGCGGCTGAATTGAGATCAACTGATTCTTTGCGCTATAAAAAAGACATGGCTCGTGTACCCGTTGAGTTTAAAGATGAAATAATGCAGGTTAAACTGAGATATAAAAAACCTTCGTCTGACCACAGCGAATTATTAGAAAAGCCTGTTCAGTTTACCAACAATAAAATGAGCGATAATTTGCGTTTTGCCGCTGCAGTTTCAGAATTTGGAATGCTGCTGAGGGATTCGAAATTTAAAGGTAACGCTAATTTTGCAGAGGTTAAAACACTCGCTTCAGGAGCTTTGAATAATGATGAGCAGGGATACAGGAGGGAATTTTTGAGATTAGTGAGCATCGCGGCTTCTTTAAAAGGAAAGGGCGATATGGCGGTGAAAGAATGAAAATCAGCCGCTGTTTTACAAGCCCGTGGTGTCAGGTTTTTCCCCGAGCCATCGCACATTGATGAAGCAGATCCATAACAGGAAATATAGAAATGTAATCTTCTGCACCACGGGCAAATAATACATCAGGTTCTTTTTGTAATAGAGCAGATTATTCAGCCCTATTAATACAACAACGAAAAGACCCATATAAAAAAGCGTTGCCCAGTTTAATTTTTTTAAACCACGAAGTGTTCCGGTAAGTGCGATCAATCCAAATAGCCCGGCTACAGTAATAACGGCATCATGAAGGCTCGTAAAAATAAAACTGCCGGTTGCCATAGTTAGAAAGCCGGAAGCCTGGATGATATATCGTTCTCTTTTTTTAAAACCGGCCTGGAGCGGGAACAAATACCAGAAAGCCGTTAGCGTGAGACAGAGAACAACCATTCCTGTAAGAGCGATCGGTCTTGCAGGGTTAGGCAGTCCATTGATCGCATTTTTATTTAAAAGATTGCACCAATAGTTTTGCGTCCAGCTAAAGCCCGGAAAGCTTTTGTCCAGGTTAGTTCCCCCGGGATAATAAAGGGTTGCTAGGACATATAATAAGATGAACAGAACACTGCCGATAAGCGGCAGCAGTTGCCAGAAGGGAATGTGTCGTTGGGTAGGGTTTATCACTTTTTTAATTGAAGAGCCTTTTAAAATCACCAAAGTTTATTAGCCAGGAATTTCTTTGTTAGTTGGCCCGTTGAATAAACTTGATCCAGTTTCCATAGTAAATTGTTCGGGTGGTATCATCATCATCAAAAAATGAAGCAAGCTCCTCGTCCAGCCAGTTTTCGACCTGCTCATAACTTGTTTGGTTTTTCTCAACTGCTGCAATGATGTTGCTCTGTGTCGTAAAATATATTGCTAATTGTTTTTTATTGAAACTGACTGCGTTTTTAAACTTCTCTTCCGTTATAAAATTGAAATTCTTTGAGACAAGGTTTTCATTCGTCCACGAGTAAGCGTTATTGCGGGGAGGGGAAGGAAATTTTTTTAAATAAACATCGGGAAACCAATTGGTGAAGTTGTTATTACCAGCCATTTCAGAAATAAAATGATTCTCATAAACCACGAGCCACGATCTGCTTTTTAAAAGCCGGTTTGCTTCCGCGAGGAATTGATCGATGTTAAACCAATGAACACCTGAACTGACTGTGATCATATCAAAGTAATTGTCTTCAAAAGGTTGTTGCTCTGCCGGTGCAAGGGAGTAATGAATTTTGCCGGACTGCACTGCCAAATTCAACATTTCCTGCGAAGCGTCTGTGCCGTAAACATTTGTTGATATTTCTAAAAGCGCTTTGGTTGAAAGTCCTGTTCCGCAGGCGACGTCTAAGGCGTTATTTAATTTTTCATCGAGATGCAAATAGTCTTTGATATGCTTTATTGTGTTACTGTGAAAGTCGGGCCGTCCCTTTGAATAACGTTCTGCTGCTGTCTTTGGATTAAAATAATTCATTGCCTGGGTGGTATCATGTTTCGCATTGCGAATGGTGATTAAAGATATACCGGAACGCTTTTATTCATTTATAAATTACCGTGCATGGAACGTCCAGCCGCTGCTGCGCTTTTTCTCGCTTAGCTTTTCCAGTAAGAGCGTGGCAGGAACAACACACAGCGAATAAACACCAACACCAATTATGGGAATGATCAGCGCATCTCTCATTCCTGCACCCGGGGAATTACTTCTCTTGTTAATTATAGCAGCGCCACCCGCAACTAATGCCGTCCCAACTGCTCCATAAATAATTCTTTTACCAGGGTTTATTTTTCTTAAAACGGTGATGTTTTCAACAGGTATTAAAATTTCTTCACTGGTTTTCTTTTTACGGGCAATCGCAATTTTGCCATTCGTCACTCCTGTAAAATAACCTCTTAGTTTTTGCTGGTCAGAACCGTTTTGGTATGTTATAAATAGTCGCGAACCGAGTTTATATATCTTTTCAATCCCATTTTTTGATGCAATAATTGTATGAGAATAATGGGGGATGCCATCTTGTGCAGATAGTGATGAGTTTATGAACAGTAATACAGTTAGAATAGTTAGTAGATAGTTTTTCATATTTATTACACTGTTTCCTTAGAAGTAGTCCATCAACCTTGCTAAATGTTCGCAGCTGCTTAGGGTTTCCGCAATGTCTCCCGTGTGCGGATTTGTGCGAAGCAGGGACATTGCGGGCATCTATAGTGATCATTCAATTTAAGAAAGTAAATCAATTCTGCAAACAGGATAATTCCAGAAATCTTATAAAATGCTTCCTTCAGTTTTACCCTCGTGCATTCATTTTGGAAATGCATTGTTGATAGCCTGCGTTTAGTTTGATAGTTTCAAGTTTCGTTTTGTTATTTCGTGATGATGTTCAACATGGTAAATTGTAAAATATAGCATTTCACGTATTGTCAATTTGCCTAATAATGGATGTGGTAAGATCAATGTGTCAAGTTCCTGTTCAGAAAATTTTTCAATTTTGGAACATAAAACATTCGTCTTTTTATTTAAACCTTTACTAATTATTTCTTTTTGATTTAATGTGATGGCCCCAGGAATAAATGGTCGGCTCGCTTTGCCGCCATTTTCTAATTTGTTCAAATATTTATTTACTAAATCTTCATAAGTTCTGGATGGTCTATTTGCTTTTCCAAAAAGCAACGGCAAAGAAAATTTGGGTAAACTTAATGCAAGTGCCACCGGCTTTACTGCAAGATAAATGTGGTTAAGCTGTTGTCCTGCCGTCCATTTTTGTTGCGAGGTAAATAAAAACTGTTCATTGGTTAAGCCATTTATATAGTCAATAAATGAACTGTGGTTTTCCTTAAGTGATTTTATGAGTTTTTGTCGTTCCATTAAGCGATGATTTTATGCTTGCACAAGGTAAGTTCAATCAGATCCAAAAGCTCAAGTGTGCGACGCAAGGGACGATCACATGAAATACTGCAGCCGGGCTCATAAAACTTCCAGTCTCCGTAAGATCACTACCTAAATCAATTCTGCAAACCCGCTAATGGCAAAGTAAGAATACCACAAAAGCAGCCTCATAAAATCTTTTCTTCTTTCTATATTTGTCTCAACCTGCCAATGAGTATTCCCGATCCGTCGGGAAAAACCTCCAATAAAAACATAGCGATTTAACTATCAAGTGAGTTTGGAAATCCTTCGACAATTTTCACTTCGCTCTTACGATAGACAATCGCTCACGTTACGGCGTGGGCTTGTCTGTTAGCGAAGTGGGTCTGTCGAAGGAACCTCCAAACTGACGGTACAACCCGCGTCATTTTTATTTTATGAAGGATATCAAACACAATTCTTTCCTGCCTCAAAAGTTAACTGACAAAGAAGCTGCGAACCCTCACCAGGTGATAGCCGATTTTTTCGACTTCGCACACCTGCCGGAAGTAAGAGAAATTTTATGGGACTGGTTAAAGATCACCGTCACCGGTGGCTTCGGCAAAGACATGCGCATTGGCGAAAGGAGGGACCTGCTCTATTTTTATGAGCTGCTGCAAAAACTGGTAGAGGCCGCACATGTAATTCACCGGTCGAAAGTGGACATAGAGGGGCAAGGCGCCACCGTTCCGCAGTGGGACGAGGAAGACTAACCCGTGATTATTACTTAACGGCTAAAGCTGTTTTAAAGGCGGCTTAAGTGTAGGGTAATGCATACACGCAAACCGGAAGTCCCATGGTAAAGCGTAGGTAAAGCCTACCCTAGTTGTACTCGAGTGAAAGTTCCGCACCCATAAGTGGTATGATCTTTCGGCCCTGAATTTTTAGACAGGCCGGTCGTGTTTAGAAAACTTCCTGGCCCTTGCCTGTCGTTAACAGGCTGAATAAACTTTTCTGCACCAGGGCTTCCCATCCACTGGAACATCCGCCATAACATTGTATTCCGGGAACAAGGCCCATATGAGTGAAACGTAATTGCGTTTTATTGTTTACTTCAGAGATCTCAAAAACGATTTTTGTTCCTGTCCATTCGCTTTGGTTTTGAACAAAACCGAGTTTACTGTCAGTAACAAGCCAAACCACTTTTTCACCAGGAACAACTTCAACCAATTTTTGTTTTGAAAAGTGTAAATCCTTCATGCGATAACTAAACTCATCATTTAATTTGGTTGTGTCGCCTTCAATGTGTCCCTGCCACCATCCGCGAACATTATTAACCGCATTGAATACTTCTTCCGCTGAATTATCAACTGTGATCGTTGTTGTAAAATTTGATGTTGCCATTTTGATTGGTTTAGGGAATTATTTTAGCAATACTAATTGCCCAACATGGTATTGCAAATGGGATGTTCTGGTGATGATGATGTTTAATTTATTGCGGTGCGGTTCCCGGGCAAAATCTTCAGCAGAAACAGCAGTATGTTTTTCCAGCCATTGACCAGGTTGAAGGCTTTCGAATTTTTGTTTTAGCACTTCGCATTGTTTGCTCCAATACGCTCTCAATTCTTTTGCCGATGGAATTTCTGCTACTGCTTTATCGGGGCAATCAATAAAGTGTTTACGCAACTCGGGATAAAGTTTGTTACCCATGTCTAATAGTGTAAGCATATCATCATGCACGGCAATGAGATGTCCTAATAAATAAATTCCCCTGTTTTTACCTGGCGCAATTTCTTTTTGCAGTTGTTCATCACTAAGGGAACTGAGTATGGCGTCGCAATTTTTTATTGACCCGTCCCACCTGTCAAATATCATTTTTAATACTGTCTCAGTTGAATTCATCTTTTGATTTTTAAATGTTATAAAACTTTACATAGCAAATGTATTGTCTGAATCTGGTTCCATAAGGGGGTAAAATGGACTTTCTGATGGGTTGATTTGGACAGATATTATTTTTACCTTTGTCAAAATCTAAGTATGAAACATCTCACCATTATAGTTCCGGACGGAGAGGGGAATAACCTTAGCAGCATTGTAGGTGCGTATAAAATATTTTCCAAAGCGAATGAGTACTGGAAGGCATACCATAAAAAAGAATTGTTCACTATTCAACTGGCAGGTGTTTCGAAAAAAGTTGAATATTATGAAGGCTTGTTTACCGTTAAGCCGCACACAAACATTTCAACCATAACAAGATCTGATCTCATTATTATTCCTTCGCTCAATCACAATTATTTAAAAGTAGTAAAGCAGAATAAAGCGCTGATTGAATGGATTCAGCAACAATACAAACAGGGAGCTGAAGTGGCCTCTATCTGCACGGGTGCATTTATGCTTGCATCCACAGGTTTGCTGGATGGAAAAAGTTGTTCTACACACTGGTCTGCTGCTGATAATTTCAGAACGATGTTTCCAAAAGTGAATTTGCAAACAGACAAATTGATTACGCACGAGAATGGGATCTACACTAATGGCGGTGCATATTCCTTTTTGAACCTGGTAATTTATTTGATTGAAAAATACTTTGACCGGCAAACAGCTATTTTTTGTTCTAAAGTTTTCCAGATAGAAATGGACAGAAACAGGCAGTCGGAGTTTACTATGTTTACCGGGCAAAAGTCGCACGGTGATGAAGTGATTAAAAAAGCACAGGCATTCATTGAGAATAAACCGCACGAAAAAATTTCCGTTGAGGATTTATCATCAAAATTTAATGTCGGGAGAAGAAATTTTGATCGCAGATTTATCAAAGCCACCGGAAACACACCGGTTGAATATTCGCAACGGGTTAAAATGGAAGCCGCAAAAAAATCATTCGAAAACACCCGTAAAACGGTGAATGAGGTAATGTACGATGTGGGCTATTCGGATGTAAAGGCCTTCCGTGAAGTGTTCAGAAAAATTACCGGCATGTCGCCAATAGAATATAAAGAGAAGTATAATAAGGAAGCAGTCGTTTAGGAAAAGCGATTTACCATTTTATAATTCTGCGCAGTATATTTGAAACCCCATATGACGTACCCCGGCCTTGTTTACTATGCAGCAGATTATTACGCTCGTATCTACCGCCAGCTGCGGTTTGTAAAAAGCTACCTGGAACCTTTGCAGTCTTCTATGTGCGAAATGCTGCAATATGAGCTGGGTGACGCAGAAAAACGAAAGGCCTTGAGATACTATCCACTGCTTAGCGTTTGTGCACTGGCCGAGAATTATACATTGCTGAAAGGAAGAAAGTTGACGGAGATCGAACGAAAACGCATTACACTGATGAGTTTCCTGGCCACACTGTGCGACGACCTGATTGACGAAGACGGTTGGAATGAACAGGAAATGCTGGACTTGCTTCACCTGTTGGAACTGCCATACAGCAAAACTGTTAACCCTTCATTATCTAAAAAAATAAAGTTGATTGTAGGAATAAATGAGGAGCTCAAAAAGCTGTCCGTCAGGCCTGCATATTGGACACAGTTGAAAAAAGCGTTTCATGGACAGGCAGATTCAATGCGGCAGCACCAGGCTGGACTTTCTTTGGAAGAAACCATTGATATTGCGAGGAATAAAAACGGTAATTACTGTCTAACTGTTGCAGAACTGATTGACGAAAACTGGACCGAAGCGGAGCGCCGGATTATTTACCAACATGGCATGATGGGGCAAATGACAAACGACATTTATGATACCTACAAAGATATTCACCTAGGAACTCATACGATGGTGACAAAAGTGCGAGATGTGTCGCACTTAAGAGAAATCTTTATAGCGGAAGTGAAAAATATGCAACAGCTCATTATGCAAATTGATTCGTCATTAAAAAGAAAAAAAAAGATCATTGCCCGTTATGGATGCCTGGATGCTTTTACTATGGTTGGAATTGATACACTCGAAAGGGCTGCAAAAAAATATGGTGAACCACTCAACTGGATTTCCATACCGAAGAAAGATATTCTGCCGGATATGGCGAAGTTCGTTAACAGGATCAACTATTTTAAGTATGCCGTTTGGTTGAGTAAGGCGTAGGAAGCGATAGTCGATGAGGACATATTTTTTAGCGGGTATAACAAAACCTCATGTTAGCGGTAAGCTTATATGTTTATTTTGTAGTTCTTAGGTATTTTTTGAACTCCCCGATGTTCGGAATATTCTTCTCCAGTACCGCTGTATATATATCCGAACTACTATAAGAACGTCTATATTCCGGGTCTGTCCAGCATTGCGATTTAATTTCTAATATTCTTGAGACAGCTAAAGAGGTGAGTTGTTGTTTAATCTCTTTACAGTAGTCAATAAGTCGTTCACATTCCGAAGTACCGACTGTCCAAATATCAATCTTCCAGGCGCCAGCCCTCTCATTTCCTAAGTAAATACCCCAGTATAAGCCAAATGGAAGATTTTGTGTTTTTGATATCGTTTCATTTCTAAAACTCATTTTCACTGGTTTAAGCACAGTGCAAATTTTGCCACCCAAAAGAAAGAAGTCTGATTCTGCGATATTATCAACCTCAAGATAAATATCTAAGTCCCTCCATGTCATTAAATCAAGTAAATAACTGCCGTGAATGTGGGGTGTGCCAAAAGAATTTAAAATATCAATAAGCCCCTTTTTATATAAAATTTCATCTGCTTCTTTCTTAATATGGATATTTAAGCTTTGAAGATGGTCGCTCATTTAATTAGAATTGATACTTTGTCTTTCGTTACATACTTTGATGATTTCTTTGCTTTATAGTTGCTCTGCCAAACCAACCAGCAGACCTTCAGTCCCACGTATATAGCATAGCCTATACAAGTTCTCATACTGAACTACTTCACCAACAAGTTCAGCACCATTTTTTATCAGTCGTGCTACCAACTCGTCTAGGTTGTTCACCCTAAACATTACACGCAGATAACCCAAAGAATTAACAGGCGCTTTTCTATGGTCTGAAATAGTTTTTGGGTTAATAAATTTTGAGATCTCAAGCCGGCTGTGTCCGTCAGGTGTAACCATCATAGCAACCTCTACATTCTGATTGCCAAGTCCTGTAACACGACCTGCCCATTCTCCTTCAATTGTAGCACGTCCTTCAAGTTGCAAACCAATTTCTGAGAAAAACGAGATGGCGTTTTCGAGGTTTTCTACAACGATACCAACATTGTTCATTTCAAGCAGTTTGCTTTTTTCCATAGTTTGTTTATTTTAGGTTGCTCTCATCATTTAATGAATTTATACCTTGCTTATTAAGTTTGTCAAGGTGTTCTTTCATTGTTTTAATTTGAGCTGCCGGGTGTTGTTGCCAGATTGTAACTTCTCCAACTACTCTAAATGGTTGTGTAGAACGATATGATTTTGTTGGATTACCGGGAAACTTTTTTTCGCTTATAATTTATACTCCTGCGTTATATTTTGCATCAAAGTCCACCATCCACTCAATACCAAATTTGTCTCTGAACATTCCAAAGTAAGAACCCCAGGGACTATCGGCAATAGGCATTTCAATTTGTCCACCTGCTGAAAGCCCGTTAAATAATTTGTCGGCTTCTTCACGACTTTCTGCACTTATTGAAATTTTACTTCTGTTTTCGTTTTCATTTGTTCGTCCCATAAATTCAGGAACATCATTAGCCATTAAAACGTTTTTGCCAATAGGCAAAGCAATGTGCATTATTTTATTTGCTTCCCCTTCTGCGACTGGAAATTCAGGGCTCGCCATGTCTTTGAAACGCTTAATACTTGCAAACTCGCCACCAAATACTGATTTGTAAAAGGTAAACGCTTCTTCGGCATTTCCGTTGAAGTTAATGTGAGGATTAATTAGTGCCATAGTTATTAAATTGATTTTAAAGTTCAAACCTACAGCTTAACCACAAAATAAATAAGGTATAATAGCGACAAAAAAGAGGTTGATTGCGCCGGAGTTACATGAAGTGCTGGCTAAATTCACAAAAATTGGCAACTACAATGACGCCTAACGACTGAGTATTGCTGCAGGCGGGATAACGTTCAGGTATTGCCGAAGGCGGGATATTTTATAATTATGATGTTAGCGGTTCGTGCTTTTCTTCAAATAATTATAAATCTGCATTAGTTAGATAACGTCAAGCGTATTCTTTGTCAATTCGTTTTGTATATTCCCTGTGTTTAAAGTTGAACTTGGTTCAAATAGCATAATTGAAACTTCACTTTCAGCTACTTTATGTTCAATACCTTTTGGAACTATTAAAAATTCGTTCTCGTTAATTTCAACTGTCGTGTCACGAAATTCCATTTTAAAATGTCCCTTGATAACGTAAAATAATTCGTCTTCATGATCATGTTTGCCAGACAAATTCGCCTTGAAATTTTACCAGCTTAACTTGTTGTCCATTTAACTCCCCAACAATTCTAGGATTCCAATGGTCTTGAAATTGAGCAAGCTTTTCGTCAATATTTACCTTTTTCAGGGACATATTTTTTTTGATTTTGGATAAAATATTCCAAAGTCAAAGGTGCGAAAAAAGTTATTTCTGACTCTCTTTACCTTTAAAATTCCGTAAAGGTCTTTCCATCATAACTTTACTCAGCAACCGCCTTTTCGGGGAACACGTTTAAAAATTACTTTACTATCCCATTCTACATATTCGCCCGACACTATTGGATATGCATACTTGGGCGCATGCGATACGTTATGGCTTTTTAAAATTATTTTGTCGTTGACTTTCAGGCTATGTAATTGCTCAAGCTGAGACTTTTCCGGCTCAAAGTTTACAATATAATCGTCACCATTAATCCTGACCATCACTCCGAAACCTAATCTTGAGCCTGGCGGAAGAGAAAGAGAGGTTACAACTCCCTCCATATTTGTATAATCTTTAATCTGCTTCCTTATTTTAGCTTCAGCGGCATACACTTTTTTGCCTGCAGGAGACGCTTCCCATTTTTTGTACATTATACCAGCCGGGGTAGCCTCCCATTTTTCCCTTCCGGCTTTCATTTCGGCAGCAGAGAGTGGCTTTGGGATTGATTTTTTAGGAGTTTCATTTTTGATTTCTCTATTAGCATATATTAGTCCGCTTACCACAACCAGCGGTAAGATCAGCGCATAAATAAGTTTTCTCCCATTTTTTGCAGGTTTAATTAACATAGATCTGTCTCCTGGTAAAGCAGATCCGATTAAGGCATTTCTTTTATTTTTCATATACTCTTAAAGTTTGGTGCAACAAAAATACTTTGATTTATTTCACCCTAAAGGACTTGAATCGTAAATAAGAGTGTAAACTTTGTAAATAATATCTTGATATTATGCTTGTTGAAAGAAAGTTGCTGCCCATAAAACGAAAGTACATGGGCGGATTATTAATACTATTGTTTATCTCGATAATCTTCGTGGCTTTCAGCATGACCGGCAATAATGACTTTGACTTTGCCAGGAGGGAAGTTTTGCTTCGCAGGATCGGACATGAAATACTGCTTCAGTCGCACGACAGTACATCACGGGTACTTCCAATAAAAAAGATCGCTGAAAATGAATACCAGATCAGTTTTGAGAATGCGTTTACTTTTCAACCCGACTTCCTGGTAAAAACTACTCAGCGTTTATTAGCTAAAGACCCCCTCGCAAGTGATTACGTTGTTAACGTACTTAACTGTGCCAATGCGAGTGTAGCCTATGGATATGCTATATCAAAAAATAAGAAGGATGATATTGTAGCCTGTATAGGAAGAATGCAACCGATAGCATGTTACATGATCAACATTAAATTTAAATCAACAGGTATAACCACAGCAAAGCCTGCATATTTTTTGGGGTCTCTGTTATCGTTAGCATTTATTGGATTTCTTTTTTTGAGATCTGTAAAGCCGCAGAAAGCGTTACCTGGCAGTCAGCTTACTGGTATGTTTACTTTGGGGTCAATGTCTTTCGACGCGGAGGCTCGTAAGCTCATGATGAATGGAAAGACCATAGAATTGACCAGAACTGAAACGCGGGTACTACGCATTTTCGCGTTGTCTCCTAACGAGGCTATAGAGCGAAGCCGGCTGCAAAAAGAGATATGGGAAGATGAAGGTGTTATAGTAGGCCGCAGCCTCGATATGTTCATATCGAAACTTAGAAAAAAACTGGAATTAGATCCGAATGTCAAGATTGTTGTTATACGCGGCAAAGGATATAAGCTTGAAATTAGCGCTTAAGAAAATCTTCCCGCTTCGAACTTATGTTATTAGAATTTTTACCGCAAAAAAGTAATGGCGTGAAAAGGTTTACAATATCCACGAGCGGCTAACCTTGATCAATATCGTATTTACTTTTATAGGCATATCTTTGTTACTTAGTCTGGCTGTACAGTTGCCGCTTCTGAAAGGAATACATGAAAGAACGGGAAGAAATACGCTTCAGCCATGAGTAAATAATTCACTAACCTTAAATTTAATTCTATGACAAAAAAGAAAGCCGAACCCAGGAAGAATAAGCCTACTAAAAAGAAAAGCTCAGCACAGAAGAAAGCGGCTCCAAAGAAAAAAGCACGGTAAGGTCAAAACGCAGAGAGCCCGGTTCACAAAGCCGGGCTTCTTTTTTTAAAAATTACATGTCAGGCTTTTTAGCCGAACCGATTAGCTTAACATCAACAAGCTCTAATGATTTAATCATATCCTTAACAGTGTCTTTGTACTTCTTAAAATGAGGCGTTTCTATATGAGATTTGTATGCGGCTGTATCAGCGTATATTTCAAGTATTGTGATGTGTGAGGGATCGCTTTTGTCGGCAACAGCATAATAAGTTAATACGCCTGGCTCAACCCTAACAGCAGTAGTCATTTGTTCTTTCAGTGCAATGTTATACTTGTCCAATTGTAATGGGTCAACTTTAATTTTTGCCAGTCTAACCATTTGAACTTTTTCCTGCGCCATAGCATGTTTGGTAAATAAAAGTGTTAGTAGAAATAAGAAAAATACTTCAGTAAGCCATTTATCCCGACTTAATTGCATTTTATTAGTTCCTTTATACATTCTGATGTTTTGGGTCTTGACGTTAAGGTTTTTCCCCGTTAATACGCTTGTAGTACTTGTCAATAAATTGTTAGTCGCGTCATTATAAACTGTCTGTAAGGTAGCCGCTAATGTTTTACGGCTTGGCGAAGGCAGGGATTAGAAGCACAAATGTTTATTAGAAGTAGAAATGCTCAATTTACTACGTCAGCCCTGCTTTTGCCAAACAAATGTTAGCGGTTCGTTGTTGTTTTGCTTGTCTCGTTAGTAAGTTCTATTTTTTGTCTTTCCCTTTATTTTTTTTAAGTTTTGGTTCAGGCAATTCATCAACTGTAATTTTTACTAATTTTCTCAGCCATTCTCTGTCGTCCAATTTTTCTTCAATTAAAAAACTTGGTTTTGCTCCTGGATATGGTGATGCTTCGACAACTTCATTAATATATTCTCTACCCGATTGAGTCGGTTTAATAAATAATTTATTGTCGCAAACAAGACCAAATAATTTGTTGCCAAAATACAGTCCGTACTCACCAAACATTTTCTTGTTTGTAACTTGCTCTGAAAAACCAATTTGGTCAATGATAAAATCTACAAATTTCTGTTCTGATGCCATCTATTAAATTACTTTAGTTTGAACTGGATTATAAATAAAACCGATTAAATTACCCCAAAGGTCTTTAACAGTCATTAAGGTCGCCGCCAAATTGATAGTTAGGACATAGGAGCATGTTTGGGAACAAAATCCGGACAAAATCAGCAATGCTGATTTTGCTCTTAGGCTGCTGTTCATTCACTTCCCAAAGCTCAACAGTGCGACGCAACAGGCGATCCCATGAAATACCGCTGCCGGGCTCATAAAACCTTAAATAGCAGTTAAATAAGTCCAAATACAAAAGTAAAAACTCACAATAAGACGTTCTTTTGCCTTTTGACTTTTTACTTTTGACTTTTCATCCTACTTTTGCGCTCCAATTTTTCCCACAAGGCTCAACAAGTGCACCGTCTGTTCGGCGCCGCCAGGAGGGAGTAATCGTAAAGATTATACAATGCCAAAAAAGAAAACAAACTCAAGCGCCAAGAAGCGCTTTAAGGTGACAGGTACAGGAGAGATCACCTTCCAGAAAGCATTTAAACGACACATCCTCACAAAAAAATCCAAGAAGCGTAAAAGAGCCATGAGAGTGAAGGGTGTATTAGGCGCTCCTAACAAAGATTTCGTGATGCGTTTATTGAACCTGAAATAATCTCCTAACCTTATTAATCACCTTCAAATTATTTTCATATGCCACGTTCAGTAAATGCAGTAGCATCAAGGGCAAGAAGAAAAAGAATTCTTAAGCAAGCCAAAGGCTTCTACGGTAAACGTAAAAATGTTTATACCGTTGCCAAAAATATCGTTGAAAAAGGACAGACCTACGCTTATGTGGGTCGTAAACTTAAAAAGCGTGAGTACCGCCAGTTGTGGATCGCACGTATTAATGCAGCCGTAAGGGAAGAAGGTCTTACTTACAGCCAGTTTATTAATCTCCTGAATAAAAAAGGAATTGAACTGAACCGTAAAGTACTTGCCGACATCGCCATGAACGAGCCGGAAAGCTTTAAAGCGCTGATCGCTTCAGTTAAATAATCTTAATGGTTTTACAATTTTGAGCCGGGAATTGCTTCCCGGCTTTTTTTTTACACCATATTTTTTTTCAAACAGTTATTTTTGCTTCCGGTTTGCCATAAGGCAGATACTTACGACCATTAAAATCTTAGTTCCCGCACAATGAACAATACGTACACGGGTCTTGTAAAGCAAACGTTTCACTTTCCGCAGGAAGGATTCGACGTTAAAGAAGGTTACCTCGAATTTAATGGCCTCGACCTGAAAGCGCTGATCGACAAGTACGGCACGCCAATGAAGCTGAGCTATCTTCCCAAGATCGGGATGCAGATCAACAAGGCCAAGAAGATGTTTGCCGCTGCCATCAAAAAGCATAAATATGAAGGCAAATATTTTTACTGCTATTGTACAAAGAGCTCGCACTTTTCTTTTGTAGTGGAAGAAACACTGAAGCATGATATTCATCTCGAAACGTCGTATGCTTACGATATCGAGATCATCAATAAATTATACCAGAAGCGTAAGATCAATAAAGATGTTTTTATCATCTGCAACGGTTATAAACAGAAGGGCTATACTTCCAGGATTGCCCGCCTGATTAATACGGGCTTTAAAAATGTAATACCCATTCTCGATAATAAAGAAGAATTAAAAGCTTACCGCCGAAGTGTAAAAGAACCTTTTAAACTGGGTATTCGTGTGGCAGCTGAAGAAGAGCCTACGTTTCCATTTTACACATCAAGACTAGGTATAAGAGCAAAAGATATCCTGGAATTTTATGTGGATGAGATTGAAGGAAATGAAGATAAGTTTCAATTGAAAATGCTTCATATCTTTTTGAACAAAGGCATTAAAGATGATATTTATTACTGGTCAGAATTAAACAAGATCATCAACCTGTACTGCCAGTTAAAAAAGATCTGCCCTGAATTAGATTCTATCAATATCGGCGGTGGTTTTCCTATTAAACACTCACTCGGTTTTGATTATGATTACCAGTTCATGATCAATGAAATTGTAAGTAATATTAAGAAGGCATGCAAGAAGGCCCGTGTTCCCATGCCGCATATTTACAGCGAGTTCGGAAGCTACACAGTGGGAGAGAGCATGGCACATATTTATAGTGTGATCGGGCAGAAAGAACAGAACGACCGCGAGATTTGGTATATGATCGATTCTTCTTTTATCACCACGTTACCAGACACCTGGGGCATTGGCGAAAAGTTCCTGATGCTGCCGGTCAACAAGTGGGAGAACGATTACCAGCGGATCGTACTCGGTGGTATTACCTGCGATAGTCACGATTATTACGATTCCGAAGAACATATTAATGAGGTGTTCCTTCCTAAACTTGTAAATACGGTTGATGCAGAAGACCCGAAAAATAAAGAAGCGCTTTATGTAGGATTTTTTCACACCGGCGCATACCAGGACCAGATCAGCGGCTACGGCGGAATTAAACACTGCCTCATTCCTTCACCCAAACATATTATTGTTGGTCACGATAAAAATGGCAAGCTCGTAGACTGGGTCTATGCAAAAGAACAATCTGCACAGAGTATGCTGAAGATACTGGGGTACATGTAAATTTTGCTTTACCACATAGGCACATAGATAACATAGGTCTTTTCTATGTTCCTATGTGTCTATGTGGTAAGTTTTTTAACCAGCATCAGTCCTTTTCTCATCGTCCCTTGTGTCACTCACTTGTGCGTTCTGTTCTTTATTGATCTTCATCGCAAGTATTAGAAAACCATTCGTGTAATTTGAAAAAATTGGTGTAATAAATCTGCTATATTCATTTCCAAATTACCTCCATGAAAAAGTTTCTACTTCTCCTCCTGTTAACCAGCAGCAGTTTTATACTTAAAGCCCAAACGTCTTCAGCAGATTCTGTAAAAGCCGCGGTAAAACTCTTGTTCACAGGAATGAAAAACAGCGACCCGGATATGATCAGGAACAGTTTTGCAGACAGTGCGTTATTGCAAAGTATTGCCAGGTCGAGAGAAGGGAACACAATAATCAGGAATGAGTCAATAGAAGATTTTGCCAAACAAATCGCCGCTATTGCCAAAGGCGATGCCGATGAGCGTATCACTTTCGATGTAATTAAGATTGATGGCCCTCTCGCTGTTGTATGGGCGCCTTACCAGTTTTATTTCAAGGGCGCTTTCAGTCATTGCGGAGTCGATTCTTTTCAATTAGTAAAGATCAATGGCGTTTGGAAAATTCAGTATTTAATTGATACGAGGAGGAGGGATAATTGCCAATAGGGAATTAATAATTAACAATTAATAATTAATAATTACTAGTCATGAATAATCACCATTGAAGTGAATATTATGTGTAAGCAATTCTTAATTATTAATTTCTAATTCTTAATTCCTCTCTTCTTCCTCCAGCTCTTCCAGATTCTCTTTCAATTGCCTGATATGACGACCATATAATTTATCAAGTATCCATTTGTTAGCATAGTATATACCAATGGCGATTGCAATAAAGGCAATGCTTAAGATCACTGCGTAATGCGATAACCAATTCATCGTATGTTCAGGCTTCTCTTTATAACTTAACCAGATCGAAAGAAAGATACAGGCTGGTATCAACGCCATGCTAAACTGGAAGCTGCGTTTTTTATAGTCTTCCATTATTTTCACTACACTCACCAGGTTTTGTTTAACAGGAAGCGGCTGGTCATTTAATTTTTTTATCCTTTGTAGTAAATAAAGCAGAACGGCTATCAATGCAGCCCCCACAAATATAAAAATGCCAAAGTAAATTTTAAGTGACCACTGGTTGTCATAGATCGCTAACAATAAACAACCTGCTGTAAAAACAATGGAGAAAATGGTCTCCAAACGAAGGCTGCGCTGTAATTTATGCACTAGTGACTTAGACGATCGTTTTAACAGCAATGCAAATTCACTCTCACCAATGGTAACAGCGGGCCCTTCTATCTTTTTATTCAATTGTATTTTAAGATCATCAAGGTTCATATAGTTATTTTACAATTGATAATGTTTTTGTGTCCCCTGTTTCAATTTTGTTTTCAGCCTGTTTATTTTCACTCCCACGTTGTTTGCAGAAATACCTAGTATATCACCCATTTCCTGGTAATTATAATCATCAAGGTATAACATCACCAAAGCCTTGTCGATGTCTGATAATTCTGCGATCGCCAGGTACATTGCCTGTAACTGTTCTTCCTGCGTTTGATTATTTTCTTCTTCGGTGTCCGGAATGGATTCTGTTAAAACAGTTTCAGGATTTCTTTTACTCTTGCGGTAAAAAGTGATAGCCGTATTTAACGCCACACGATAGAGCCAGGTAGAAAATTTGGAGTTGCCTTTAAAGCTGTTAAATGCCTTCCATGCCTGCAAAGTAACTTCCTGGAAAAGATCTTCCTTCGCGGCATCAGCGGGTGCATACATATGGCAGACCTTATGTATGATCTTCTGGTGCTCGTTCAATAACTGAAGAAATTCTTTTTCGCCGGGCATATATTATTTATCAAAGATCGGTTGAAGTATATAACCCTGTTTTCTTAATAAACTAATTACGCCGTTGTTCCCTGCAAGGTGCGCAGCGCCAACCGCGAAGAAGGTGGGTTGTGTTTTTACCTGCTTACTGATTACCGGCACCCAGTTTTTATTTCTGTCATCCAGCATAATATCGCCATAGGCTTCCATGCTTTTATCTTCCTGCATCATCGCACTTAAAGCAGGCAGGTCCTTCTCGCGGTATAGCGTTAATAATTTTTCAAAACTATTTTTTGTACTGTCTGTTTTGAGTAAACTTTCCGCCAGCATTTCAGCTTGTAGTTTATAAGGTATTTTTTCAAAAACAGCTACCTGGTCCGCGATATTTTCCAGGCCCCATATTTCTTTATGCTGGTCCTTTGCCATTTTCACAAAAACTGTTTCCCATCCCTGGGGATTACATTTTAATAAAGCAGGGTAAATAAGTGCCATGGCCAGCATGGGTTTTACTTTACTAAAAAGTCCCAGCGGAGTGCCGGTTAGTTTTTGAAAAGAAGCAGAGACTGAATCGTAACTGCTTTTAGAAAGTAACTGCTGAAGTGAAGTATCATTTTTCATCAGCATAGATTTGGCCAGCGATGCAGTTAATGCAGGATCATCCATATCCAGTTCCAAAAAAACCTGTAAAGTGTTAGTGAAAGCTTTTTCCAGGCCGGCGGTCATCTTCAGGTCGGCAGGACACAATAAGTGCATCGTCCCGAATAAATAAGAAGGCTTCATTATACCCGGACCACTGATCCGCCATAACAAAGCCTTTTCTGCAGGAGCCTGCGCATTCGCTGCGCTATATAAAAATGTTCCTATGCCAAAAGCGAAAATCCATTTCTTCATCATTTGTTGGTCGGTCTTTCGGCCAATTTATTACAAATGGTGAACAAAAAAACTAATCCTTTTCATCGCCACCGAGACTGTAATAATTATTTTCCTCATCTTCTTCGCCTATGCCTTCATTGTTATCATCCAGTTCTTCACCGGGAACATCCAATTCAGCATCGTGAACCTTATTCAAATGCTCATCAACGGCTTCAACCTCATCCGTATCATGCGCTACCTTAAAATCATCATCCAGTCTTCTTTCATCTTCATTCATATCCATATCCCGGTCAACCGCTCCTAAAACTTCCAGGTCATCATCCGTTACATCCGCTTCGGTGCCTTCCACAATTCCAAGATCTTCCTGGTCCTCGATGCGGGTGGGATCGGCGGGTTGTGCAGTGGTTTTTGTGGGATTGTCGAGGTGCATATAATTAATATCTGCTTTTGAAACGCCATCCACGTCGGCAGTCACCCTTTCTGTGTGGTTGCCCGGCTGCATAATATCCTCTCTCGCCGGGTAATGCGGATAGCCAGGGAAATCCCTGTCTATATTTTCATCATTACTTTTCTGAACTTCTCCTGGTTTATCAATGGGATCTGTTTTTCCTCGCTTCTTTTCCCCGTTATTATTAGTTGATTGATTACTCATATCCTTGTTTTCCTATCATATAGAAAATTTTATGCCGCAATGAGATACCTAAGCATTTAAAACCCCGTTAATTGTGATAGCAGTCAGGCTGATAGTGTTTATTTTTATCAACCCGAAAACAAATTCATATGCGTTTACTTTTCCTGTTGCTGGTGCTTGTTTGCTTTAATGCGAATGCTCAGTGGAAATCTTATGGCTTAGGAGTAAAAGGTGATACACTTAACCGCATCGATCAGCAAAATTTAAAACAGGGTCAGTGGATAGTGCATCTAGAATCAATGCGAGGAGAACCGGGTTATGAAGAGGAGGGGGTATTTAAAGATGGTAAGAAAGAAGGTTTATGGAGAAGATATAATTTACAGGGTGATATCATCGCGATTGAAAATTATCGCTTCGGGTATAAAAACGGAACGAGCCAGTATTTTAATATCGCGGGTATTTTAAGAGAAGAAAGCTGGCGAGCCGTTGATCCAAAAAATCCATATGACACAGTAGATGTTTATGATATTGTAAACCCGGATAAAATTACCAGGAAAGCAATTAAGCTGGAAGGAACATCTGTTAAACACGGCACATGGAAATATTATACCTCCGGTACCGGAACAATAAACAAAACGGAGAACTGGGTATACGACCAGCTGCAGGATCCTAATAAAAAACCTTTATCTGGCGATTTAAAAACTATTGCTTCCGCACCAGTTTCTGATACCGCTACTGCAAAGAAGCCCGAGCTCAAAAAGCCCAAAGAGGTAATGGAGTTTGAGAAAAAAAATTCGGGTAAGAAAAAGATTGTGGTAAGAGACGGAAGAACGGGGAATTAGAAAAATCGAAAATCGGAAGTTGAAAATTGAAAATGAATACAGCGTATTCGAACACGCCTCGTGGACTTCCGATCTTCAACTTCCGATTCTCGATTTATTACATTTTTCCTTTCTCAAAGAAGTTATGAAAGAACAGCATCTGGTATTCAAGTGAGTTGGCCCAATACGCCCAGTCATGTTTTCCCGGCCTTTCTGAATAATCATGCGGTATTTTCAGCTTTAGCAGTTTCTCATGTGCTTCCCGGCTCATCCCTATAATAAAATCTTCAGTGCCGCAATCGAGTATGATCGCCATCGGTTGTTTTGGCGGCGTTTCCATTTCATGCATAAACGAATATTCTTCGTAATACTTTTTATTTTTTATGGAATCTCCGAGTAATTTATCCATACCATAACCTTTGGTAATATAAGAAATACCAATAGCGCCGCTTATACTTCCGCAGGCGCCAAAATAATCCGAATGCCTCCAGCCCAGATATAAACCTCCATGGCCGCCCATGCTTAAACCTGTAATCGCTCTTGCATTTCTGCTTTGAATAGTTTTATAATGGCTGTCTATATACGCAGGAACTTCCACAGCAACATTCGTTTCATATCGCATTGTGGGATCAACAGGGCTGTCAAAATACCAGCTGCCGAAAGCACCGTCAGGACAAACAATGATCACCTGGTATTGATCTGCCGCGGTAAGTACAAAAGGAACTTTTTTAACCCAGTTATTAAAGCCGCCGCTATAACCATGTAACAGGTAAACCACAGGATAATTTTTATTCCCGGATTTATAATTACCAGGAGTAACGATAACGCATTTTACATTTTTTTTCATGCTGGCGCTGTAGATACTTAACGTATCAACCTGAGAAGCGTAAGTAAGAGATGTGATAAAAACGAGTAAGAGGAGGGTTGAAATTTTTCTCATATAATGAATTTAAAAAGCCACCCTAAGGTGGCTTTATGAAACGTAAGGTAATAATTTATTTCTCTGTTTTTATAGAATTTGCCTGCATAGGATTTGTTCCGTTCGACTGGCCGCGGGCAGACTGCTTCTGCCTGAAGATGGAAAAATTACTTGGCTGGTTAACCTGCGGCCAGTTATTATTTGAAGGATTAATATCCGCTGTCTCACGCATGGGGTCCAACCGGATAGAAGTTACCTGTTTATCTTTCGCAAAGACCTTCGAAAATTTTATTTCATTTTTTCTCCAGACCTGCGCAGGTATTTTTTCTATTTCTTTCGTACCATCTGCATAATTCCATTCGATGATCAGCGGCATGGCGAGCCCGCCTTTATTGGTGAAAGCAAGTTCATAAAAATATTTACCGGCATAGTTTGCCCGTTCCTGTTCTGATAAAGCTTCATTTACAGTAGTATAATAGGGCTGAATTTTAACGGGACTATACGGAACTATTCCGCGGTCGTATCTCCAGTAAAAATCCTGCAGGCTGGTATCTGTATCTGTTTGAAATTTAATTGATGCATCCTGCCGGTTCCTGATTTTAGAAATATCATCAAATGCCGGAATAAGCGGTCGTTCCAATATTGTTACCGCCGGGGTTGTGTCAACAGGTATGTGTTCATTGGCATTATACCTGAAAGCCCTCACGCTGTCGAGCGAAATATCTACCGGATCTGTTCCATAGAACCATCCTCTCCAGAACCAGTCGAGGTCCTCTGCACTTGCATCTTCCATCGTGCGGAAAAAATCAGCAGGAGTAGGATGTTTGAATGCCCAGCGGCGTGCATATTCTTTAAATGCATAATCGAACAATTCACGTCCCATGATCGTTTCGCGAAGTATGTTGATTCCTGTAGCCGGTTTTGCATAGGCATTCGGACCAAACTGAACAATGTTTTCGCTATTGGTCATAATAGGTTCCAGTTGATCTTTTGGCAATTTCATGTAATCAACAATGGACCAGGCCGGGCCGCGACGGACAGGAAATTTGTTATCCCATAATTCTTCTGTGAGGTATTCGCAGAAAGTATTCAGGCCCTCATCCATCCATGTCCATTGTCTTTCATCACTGTTCACGATCATTGGAAAAAAGTTATGACCCACTTCATGAATGATCACACCGATCATTCCATTTTTTGTTGCTTCTGTATAGCTGCCGTCTTTTTCTGTGCGGCCGTAATTAAAGCAGATCATCGGGTATTCCATTCCGTTGGATGCCTCAACACTTTGTGCAACGGGGTATGGATAAGAGAAAGTGAAATGAGAATATGATTTTACGGTATGAGCAACAAGCTTCGTTGAATATTTACGGTAAAGTCCGTATGCTTCTTTCCCATAGAAACTCATGCACATCACTTTCTTTCCTTCCACCGTAACCGGCATGGCATCCCAGATAAATTTCCTTGAAGACGTCCATCCGAAATCCCTGACCATATCAGCTTTAAAAATGTATGTTTTTGTCCCACCTTTTTTATGTGATTCAGCATACCGGGCTTCATCCAGTGTAACGATCTCCATGGGGGCCTTTACAGACTGCGCCTGTTGCCAGCGGCTATACTGCGCAGGCGATAGCGTTTGCTGATAATTCTGGCACTCACCTGTTGCACCCACAACATGATCAGAAGGAACTGTCATTTGTACTTTAAAATTTCCGAAGGTTAATGCGAACTCACCGCGGCCGGCAAACTGGTGATTCTGCCATCCCTGGAAATCGCTGTAAACACAAAGACGCGGATACCATTGCGTCATTGTAAAAAGATAATTGCCGTCTTCAGGAAAAAGTTCATACCCGCCGCGCCCCCCAAAAGTGAGCCTGTTGGGGATCTTATAATACCAGTCAACATTAAAAACATATTTCTGACCAGGCTTTAAAGGAGCAGGCAATTCAACACGCATCATGGTTTTATTGATGGTGTATTTTAATGCCTTTCCTGTTGCATCTGTAAGTTTCGTGATGATGTCACCATAACCATTGTTAGTCCTGTTATCCGGTATCTTATCCGCAACAGCGGTGCTCAGTGCGAATGATCCATCTGCCTGTCTTGTTGTACTGGCATCCTGGTAATCAGCATTGTTAACCGAGCTATGTTCATTTTCATCCAGCTGAAGCCACAGGTAAGTAAGTACATCAGGAGAATTGTTATAGTAAGAGACGGTCTCTGAGCCTGTTAATTTCAAATTGGTTTCATCCAGCTGGCACCTGATATCGTAATCACACCTTTGCTGCCAGTATTTAGGGCCGGGGGCGCCGCTTGCAGTACGGTATTCATTGGGTGTTGGGAGAATGGTTCCCAGTTGCTCAAATTTGTTCCCGTGGTTTGACTTCGGATTGTTTTGAATGTCCTGTGCGTTTACATAAAATAAGAACATTGTAAGGACAGAACTCAACAGCAGTTTCTTCATTTGAATTAAACTTTAGTAAGGAAATCTTTGAATAGCCATTTCGAGGGCCAGGGCCGTAATTGCGCCGCTTATTACTAAAACAAAATCTCTTTTTGCGGTTCGTAAGCGGTTCACGAAGATAAAAGAAACACCGAGTATTACTGCAACGATTATCAGTTGTCCAACTTCAAGTCCAAGGTTAAATCCAAGCAATTGCACAATAATATTTTGGCCCTTGCCCAGCATACTTTTAAGCATGCTGCTAAAACCTAATCCATGTATGAGGCCAAACAATAAGGCCGACACATAAATAAAACGGAAACCTTTTTCTTCCCTGTATACAAAGAACATATTACTGATGGCGGCAATAATAATGGTGACAGCAATAAGAAATTCTGTTAACGCCCGTGGAACGGAAATCATATTTAATGTACTGAGTGCAAGTGTAATGGAGTGACCAATTGTAAATGCAGTAACGAGTACCAGTAATTTTTTCCAGTCACCAAAAACATAACGAAGGCAAAGCGCAAGGATGAATAAAATATGGTCGATCCCGTTGAGGTCAGTAATATGCTCAATGCCGAGCCGGAAAAACAAACTGAAATTACTCATCGAATACACGAATTTTTGCCGATTATGCAAAAGGCACTGAGTTTCACGAAGCAGTATATTTTTTTGTGCCTTTGCGGGGGTGATAAATGTAATTCGTTAAAAATAGTGTAAACAAAAGGAGAATACAGAGATTTGCAGTGATAAAAATATTTCATGGCGACCTTCTTATTACACTTACTCTTACCTGTTTTCACATTCATGCATCCGTTCTTTGTGTCCTTAACTGATATCAATCATAATGCAAAGGACAAAGCATTAGAAATAAGTGTAAGAATATTTGTGGATGATTTTGAGAAAACACTGAAGCAGTATGGAAAAACAAATATTGATCTCATCCATCCTTCAGATAAGATAGCGACAGATAAAATCATCAATCAATATATTCAGTCCCACCTGAAAATTTCTGCGAATGATCTGCAGGTAAATTATAAATATGTGGGTTACGAAATTCAGTCGGAAAGTGCCTGGGTTTATTTTGAAGTTCAAAATGTTCCGGCGCTTAAAAAATTAGCAGTAACTAACACCCTGTTGTATGATTACGATAAACAGCAGATCAACATCATTCATGCAAAAGCAAATAACAAAGAGGAGAGTGCTAAATTAGATTCTCAGTCAACTTCGTGCTCATTCGTCTTCTGATTCGTCGTCACTCTCATTTTCTGAACGCCCTGATTCAAGTATCACAAGAACTTTATCTATCCGGTGATTATCCATATCGATGATCTCGAAATGGAAATCCTTCCAGGAAAATTTATCCCCGGTAGCGGGTATTCTTTCTAAAACGTCGAGGATAAAACCAGCGAGTGTATCAAAATGTCTTTCATCTTCAGAGAGCCAGTCTGTTTTTTCAAAATAGCTGAGGAAATTATAAAAAGGGATCTGTGCGTCTACAAGAAAACTATTATCATCTCTTTTTGTTATCTCGTAATCATTGGCGTCTGGCGGTGTTACATTTCCTACGATAGCATCAAGGATATCATTTAATGTGATCAGTCCCTGCACGCTTCCATATTCATCAACAATAAAAGTATAATGCGCTTTACACTCTTTAAATTTTTCAAGTACCTGGTAGGCTGAATTATTTTCCGGCACATACATGCCTGTCTTGCACAAGCTGCGGATGGGAGTCTCGTCATCAGCGAAAAAAATATCTTTAAGCGATACTACACCTTTAATATTGTCTATACTTCCTTCACAAACCGGGTAAACAGAAAAAGCACTTTCCTTAATTATATTTTTAGCATCTTTTACTTTTGAATTGATATCGAGCCAGGTAATATCTGTGCGGTGTGTCATTAAAGAAGTGATGTTCCTGTCGCCAAGATGAAATACACGTTCAATAATTTCCTGTTCGGCTTCTTCAATGGCGCCATGTTCTGTTCCTTCACTGATGATCGCTTTAATTTCTTCTTCCGTTACCTGTGTGTCATTTCTTTTGATGCCCATTAATTTAACGAGCACATTGGTGGATTTACTGAGTAACCAGATAAAAGGAAATGTGATCAGTGAAACGATCCGCATGGGCCCCGCTAATAATTTCGCAAACTTTTCAGGGTTGCTTAAGCCGATCCTTTTAGGAAGCAGTTCCCCGATAACAAGGGTAAAATAAGTAATGATGATAACGATGATAGCAGTTCCTATACCGTTACTATAATGCTGGAGAGACGGGTAATGGTTGAGCCATTGAACGATACCGGCCTTTAATTTTTCCCCGGAAAAAATACCGTTTAAAATTCCAATGAGGGTGATGCCGATAGAAACAGTCGATAAAAATGTATCCGGATGCAGGGATAACTTTAATGCTTCCTGCGCTTTTTTATCTCCTTTTGCGGCCTGGCTTTCCAGTCTTGCCTTGCGTGAAGAGATAAGAGAAATTTCAGCCATAGCAAAAAGGCCGTTCAGTAAGATCAACCCAAGTATTAAAAAAATTTCAGCCATAAGGTTTAAAAATAGTACTAAAGCAATAACTAATTGGTGAATTAGAACATTTTAGATGATATGATTTCTGTGGATGCAATAATCATGTCAGAAATCAACTTTCAATTGCCGGTCCAAGTTTTGGGAAGCCGAGATATCGTTTAAATATCCATGATGTTCCGTAACCAATGGCGCTGCCCAGGAGTGCGCCACCTATTATATCCAGCGGGTAATGTACACCCACATATACTTGTCCATAGGAAACTGTGGCTGCCCAAAAGAAAAATAGATAAATATATTTTTTAAACCAGGGTTTAAGTGTGTGATAAAAGAAAACCGCTGCTGCAAAATGATTGGTGGCGTGCGATGAAGTAAAACTTCCGCTGGAAGGGCAGCGGTTGAGGAGTAACCTTACATAATCCTGCAGAAATGGATCCCTGCACGGCCTGGGCCTGTTGAACCAGTCTTTAAATAAGCTGCTGCTTACCTGGTCTGAAATGGCAACGGTAACCGCAATAAAAATGATATAGGGCCATGCCTTCCACCCAAAATTGAAAAAGATCAGCAGCATCAGGAACAAATAAAGCGGTATCCAGGTATTGGCCTCTCTCCATACAGGGAAAATATTATCCAGGAACGGGGTGGTCCATTTGGTATTGATCTTTAGAAATAACCACGTATCCCAGCTATTTAGCCATTGCCATAGATTATTCCCTGCTAGTAAAAACATACGCTAAATTAATAGTTTGAAATAACCATCTGCTGAATTCTTATTTTTGCTGCTTGATGAAAAAATTACAGGTACCCCGTTATATACAATGGATATTTTTGTCCGGCCTTTTCTTTTTATTGCTGATGACAGCCCTGAGGATAACTATGTTTTATGTCTTCAGGCGCCCGTCTTCATCCGCGACACCTTTATCAAATATTTTATTGCTGGGTGCCCGGTATGATCTCAGGATCGTGGCGATAGTTTGCCTTCTCCTTTTTCTATTTGGCTCGGTATCTTTTTTTCACCCGGTAGAAAAAAGAAAAGGAAAGTGGCTGGCATTCGTTTTAATGACCGCGTTTGCTATCGTATTCTGTGTTTTTTATGCTGCTGATGTGGCTAATTATGCTTACCTGCATCAACGCATTAATGCCAGTATTTTAAATTACATGCAGGATGCAGCGATCTCCATGAAAATGGTCTGGCAAACTTATCACGTGGGGTGGATCATACTGGCATTGGTACTTGGAGTTGCTGCTATATTGGCCGTTGTTAAACTATTGTACAATTATATTCTTAGCAGGCCGCGGCCTGTTTCAAAACGCGGAAACATAATATGGGGCATCGCTTTTTTTCTTTTGCTGGCGCTTGCCATTTTTGGGCGCATAGGTCAGTATCCCTTACGCTGGAGTGATGCGTTTGACCTTCGGGATGATTATGCGGCTAATCTTTCATTAAATCCCTTCCAGTCATTTTTTAGCACACTTAATTTCAGACACAGCACTTACGAAATTCAGAAAGTAAAAACAGCCTATCCATGGATAGCTTCTTACCTGGGCGTTACCGATAAAAAAGAATTTAACTACGCAAGAGTGATTACAGGCGATAGTTCGGCAAAAAAACCCAATGTGATCTTAGTGATCTGCGAAAGTTTCAGTGCGTATAAAAGTTCGATGTATGGAAATCCTTTAAACACAACACCGTTCTTTAATGAGATGTGCAGTAAAGGAATTTTTTTCGATCATGCTTTTACGCCTGCATATGGTACCGCGAAAGGCGTGTGGGCAACCATCACAGGTATCCCTGATGTGCAGCTATATAAAACCGCGAGCCGTAATCCGCAGGCCGTTGACCAGCATTCGGTGATTAATGATTTTAACGGTTACCAGAAATTTTATTTCCTGGGAGGATCAACAAGCTGGGCCAACATACGGGGCTTGCTGACCAATAATATTCCCGATCTCCATTTGCATGAAGAGGGCGATTATAAAGCTGCTAAAATAGATGTCTGGGGCATCAGCGATAAAAATCTTTTTCTTGAGGCCAGCAAAGTTTTGGGCAATCAGAAACAACCTTTTTTTGCTGTAATACAAACTTCAGATAATCACCGCCCGTATACGATCCCTGCAGAAGACAGTAAGGCATTTAAAAAAATAAATCTTCCAAAGGATTCATTGAAGAAATATGGGTTTGAAAGTTTGGACGAATACAATGCATTTCGTTATACCGATTTTTGCTACCAGCAATTTATGGCTGCAGCATCCAAACAAAAATATTATAGCAATACAATTTTTGTTTTTGTTGGTGATCACGGTATAAGAGGAGATGCAGGAAATATTTTTCCAAAAGCTATAACCGAACAGGGTCTTACAACTGAATATGTACCATTGTTATTTTATGCACCTTCTTTTATTCCTGCAAGGCGGTTAAACTATCTGGCTTCCCAAGTAGATATTTTACCAACGATAGCCGGGTTATGTAAAATATCCTATACCAATACAACATTAGGAAGAGATCTTTTGGCTGATAGTATTAAAGCTGACGGTGGAAAATCTGATTGCGCTTTTATTTTTGATGCAGATACCAGGCGTATCGGAGTAATTAAAAATGGTTTGTTTTATAGTTATGGATTGAATAACAGCAGCCCGGAACAGATCAGCAGTATCCTGAGCAACAATAAAGTTCAATTAACACCGGAACTTAAAAAGGATTACCGCCAAATCACAGATGCTTTTTATGAAACCGCCCGTTACATGTTGCTGAATAATAATAAGCAGCAATAGTTTAACATTTTCCTTATTATTTTTTTGTAATTTTCAACTGTAAACCAGGACTATGAAAGTTTCATTTTTAATTGTCTTTTCTTTCGTTGCATACACAACAAACGCACAGGAAATTCACGTGAAAAAACAAGCTGTTCCTGCATTTCGTTTAGCGCATCATCCTAACTGGCTGGATAGTTTGAATATTGGACGATCACAAAATTTTGATCTGTTAAAACCCGGACCACAAACCAGCAACCCCGATAACATGCCTGTTGCCGGTCAAAATCTTCCGCAGTCTTTGATGGTTGAAAAAAATAAAAATGGATTTATGGTGTATGAATCACCGATAGATCATATGCGGGGTATAAAACCAGGAAAGGAAAATGTCTTAAATATGCCTGTGGTTGGTTCAACATTGTTGACACCGGCAGAAAAAAATCCTTAATCAAAAATTTTAGCGTTGTAGTTTTTTAGCGATCATGATCATTCTCGGAGATTTTCTCACATCATAATGCCCCATCTGGTAATCGCCAAACACTTCCTGTACCTGCATTCCCTGGTAGGCGAGCATATCAGTAAAATCGCCCAGTGAGAACTTAGCAACTTTCTCCGTATAATCGCCGCCGATAAATTTACCGTTATCTTCTATCTCAATTTTTTTATAAAAATGATCTTCGCTATGCCAGCGGGAAATGTGAAATGAAACATGATCAGCCTGCTTTATTTCAGCAGCGATCATATGATCTTCGGCATAATGCACATTTAAATAATCAATTACAAAAACTCCTTGTTTTGTAAGTGATTGTGCTATTGTACGGATGGCATTATCGTGCTCCCTTCTTGTTTTAAAATAGCCAAAGCTGGTGAAAAAATTAAATGCATAGTCATAATAATTGATCCAGAAAGGGAGACGCATATCGTGCTGAAAAAAATGTAATTTTTCATTTTCGAATTGCTTGGCTTCCATGATAGAATCTGCTGCAAGATCAATTCCTGTAACATCAAACCCCATTTCATTTAACACCCTGCTGTGCCTGCCCTTACCACATGCAACGTCCAGCATGGAAGCACCGGCGGCCGGCTGAAGATATTGTATCAGCGAACCGATGAATAAGGAAGCTTCATCATCATCCCTGTGCTGGTATAGCATATGGTAATACGGAGAATTAAACCAATCAGAAAACCAAGACATATTAATGTTTATCTGCAAAGGTATTCGTTGTAAAGTTTCACCCGGCATTTAAAAAGAAAGCAAACTGCCGCTCCGGCAATTTTGTGAATTTTGAGCTATGTTTGCCATCCGCAAAATTTTAATCCCACATGGCGCTCATCAAAAGTATTTCCGGTATTCGTGGAACGATAGGTGGTAAACCTGGTGATACGCTCAGCCCCCTCGACGTTGTAAAATTTACTGCAGCTTATGGCACCTGGCTTCTTGAGCAACACCACGAAAACAGGAAGGTTATTTTGGGAAGAGACGGACGCATCAGCGGTGAAATGATACAGCGGCTCGTGGTAAGTACCCTTAACGCTTTAGGTTTGGATGTGATCGATCTGGGATTAAGTACTACCCCAACTGTTGAAATGGCTGTTAAATTTGAAAACGCTGCTGGTGGTATTATCCTTACTGCAAGTCATAACCCGAAAGAGTGGAACGCTTTAAAATTATTAAACAACGAAGGGGAATTTATCAGCGGAGAAGAAGGCGCTAAAATATTAGAACTGGCAGACACCGATGCTTACTCTTTTACAACAGTTGATAAACTGGGTTCTTATACTTTAAACGAAACAGCACTTGACCAGCATATACAAGCTGTAATCAATTATCCTTTGGTAGATATTGCATCAATCAAAAAACATAAATTCAAAATTGTTGTTGATGCCATTAATAGTACGGGTGCAATCGCTGTTCCTGCATTGCTTCGTGCATTAGGCGTAAAAGATATTGTTGTTTTGAATGAAGAAGTAAACGGAAAGTTCGCTCATAACCCAGAGCCCTTACCACAGCATCTCACCGAATTATCGAATGAAGTAAACAAACAAAAAGCCAGCCTGGGTATTGCGGTTGACCCTGATGTTGATCGTTTATGCTTTGTATGCGAAGACGGTTCTCTTTTTGGTGAAGAATATACCCTGGTCGCTGTCGCAGATTATGTGTTGCAACATAAAAAAGGGAATACGGTGAGTAATATGTCTTCTACTAAAGCGCTTAAAGATATTACCCTTAAACATGGTGGTGAATATTCGCCGAGCGCTGTTGGCGAAGTGAATGTAGTAAAGAAGATGAAAGAAGTGAATGCAGTAATAGGAGGCGAGGGTAATGGTGGTATTATTGTTCCCGACCTGCATTATGGAAGAGATGCGCTGATAGGTATCGCTTTATTTCTAACGTTCGTTGCCCAGAGTAAAAAAAGTGTGAAACAGTTAAGAGGAAATTATCCTGATTATTTTATCAGTAAAAATAAAATTGAGCTGGAAGAGGGATTAAACATCACTAAAATATTCGATCATATAAAAACCAAATACAAGAATAATCCCGTTAATACCGAGGACGGTTTAAAGATCGAATTTGAAAACGACTGGGTTCACCTGAGGCCAAGCAATACAGAACCTATCATCCGGATTTATGCGGAAAGTAATTTCGAAATTACAGCAGACAATATTGCCCGCCGGTTAATGAAAGACATCAGGGAGAGCATGTCGGGAAATTAAGAATTAGGAATTAAGAATTAAGAATTAGGTAGACAGCATTATACCATAGTTTTTGTTTCTAATTTATAACCATTAACTTTTAGCAATTCATAATTTTTAATTATTAATTGCTATTCCTTTACGGCACACATGTTGCACCTCAAAAATTGAAATTGAGGTGTATGAAATGGTCGATGATAATTTGTGCGTTTCTTGCATATTGTTCTTTACAGGCACAGGAATTTGTTTCCGGCAATAGTTTTAGAAATATTCCTCCCGGCTCTTATATCCCTTCAAACAGTGTTACTTATATAACAACCGATCCTTACGTGTCGCCCGTATTAACCGAGTACAATCATGCGGTTGAATTGCGTTGGCGCACCAACAATACAGCTATAGACCATTTTGAAATTGAACGCAGCCAGGATGGAACCGTCTATGAATTTATCGGCAACTTGTCGGCTAATAGAAATGCAAACGATTCTCCTTATTATTTTCCGGATGTGCGACCTTATAATGGCCTGAATTATTACCGTGTTAAGTTCGTGGATGCATCGGGGTTAACTGCTTATTCCGCTAACAATATCATCCTGTATGGAAAAGAAAAAATGGATGTGATCATTTATGATAATCCGGTAACAATGGGCCGGTTAAATCTGCAGTTGGTAAACCTTCCTGCGGCAAGGTGCCTGTTCACCTTATATACAGAAACGGGAACACCCGTGTTATCAAAAGAAATGGATTATGATGGAGGTTCATCCACGGAGCTCATCAACCTGCAATCTACCCTTGCAAAAGGAATTTATTTTCTTACGGTAGCTAACCGGTATTTTACCATCAAAAAGAAAATCCTTTTACGATCTTAAACGTATAGTACTAATTCCCAATTTAAACGTCTATATAAGTGCAGTTTCAATCCCGCCTCTCATCTAGGCGGGATTTGTTACTTTTGCCTTTTTTATAAACTTTGTAGAGACCGAGATGCCAGAAAGAATTTACCTTGATAATGCAGCCACAACGCCACTTTGCAAAGAAGCGCTGGAGGCTATGATGCCCTACCTGACCACTCATTTTGGTAATCCGTCATCGATCTATAGTTATGGCAGGGAAAGCCGCATGGCAATTGAAAACGCCAGGAAATCAGTCGCTAAAATTCTAAATGCGCATCCTTCAGAAATCTTTTTCACCAGTGGCGGCACCGAAAGCAGCAATACTGCTATTTATGCGGCAGTGAGAGACCTGGGGTGTAAACATATTATCACATCGGCTATAGAACATCATGCAACTTTACATACCGTAGATTTTTTGCATTGTAATGGCGAAGCTGCTCTAAGTAATGTAAACCTGCTTTCTGATGGTCATATCGATATGGAAGACCTTGAAAATATTTTATCTTCTTCTGAAGACAGGTGCCTGGTTACGCTGATGCATGCAAACAACGAGATCGGTAATATGATCGATATTAATGCGGTAGGTGTATTATGCAAAAAGTATAACGCCATTTTTCATAGCGATACCGTTCAGACTGTCGGTCATTTTCCATTTAATCTCCGCGAAACACCGGTTCATTTTATAACAGGAGCAAGTCATAAATTTCACGGACCAAAAGGAGTGGGGATACTTTATATTAATGAGAATGTAAAGATCAAACCATTTGTGCATGGTGGTGCGCAGGAACGTAACATGCGTGCAGGAACAGAAAACCTATATGGAATAATTGGTTTTGCCAAAGCACTGCAGCTTGCAACAGATGGTTATGAAAAAGACAGTGCATATATTAATGAGTTGAAGCTTTATATGATGGCTACTCTCAAAAAAAATATTCACGGTGTAAGTTTTAACGGAGATCCTGAAGGAAGAAGTTTATACACCGTTCTCAGTGTAAGCTTTCCTAAATCAGAAAAAAGCGAAATGCTGCTTTTTAATTTAGACATCAATCATATCTGTGCATCAGGCGGAAGCGCTTGTACGAGCGGTGCTGATGCAGGAAGTCATGTTATCAGAACCATCAATAATAATCCCAACCAGGTTACAGTTCGTTTTTCATTTAGTAAGCATAATACTAGAGAGGAGATAGATGTTGTGGTGAAGAAGTTGAAAGAGTTAATTTAGAATTATGAATTAGTAATTATGAATCAGGAATTGAAATCAGTCAAGACATTCATAATTCATAATTCTAAATTTGATTTTAATTCCTATAGCCTCTCAAACGCTCTCTCCATCCTGTTCAGCGCTTCATCCAAAATATTCTTAGAAGTAGAAAAGCAAATACGAATATGTCCTTCAGCGCCGGGACCGAACCATTTTTCTGCTCCGGGTACTACAGCTACTTTAGCTTCGGTCATTAAATAATCTGCTATTTCAATGCTTGTTTTTCCTGTTGCGGAAATATCAGGAAATGCCAGGTAACAACCTTGTGGCAAATGACAGCTTACATTTTTCATTTTGTTCAACCGATCAATTGTATAATCCCTCATCTGCGTAAGATGATTAACAAATCCATCAACCCAATACCAGCTTTTTTCATAAGCAGCCTGTGCTGCTGTTTGAGATAATCCTGAAACGCCGTACGCAGTTGTACGCATAAGCGAAGTTTCCATTAAACCCTCATACACAACTGCATTGGGTGCCAGCATAAATCCTACTCTTAAACCTGCCAGCCCGAAAGTTTTACTAAAGCCATATATAGTAATTGTTCTTTCAGCTATCTCTTTTGAAATAGAAGCAATGCTGGTATATACATTTCCCGGAAAAATAATATCGCTCCATATTTCATCACTCATGATCCAGAGATCATTTTCTATTGCTATCTGTCCTAAGAGTTCTAATTCTGTTTTTGTAAAAACTTTCCCAATAGGATTATGAGGATTACAAATACAAAGCATTTTTGTCCTTTCATTAATTAACGATCTTAAATATTCAATATCATAAGTTCCCTCCTTAACATTGATGGGAAAGTATATGGGTATACCACCTGCTATCTCAATTGATTTTTTAAAAAGAAAATCGACAGGATCGAAAATGATAGCCTCATCACCCGGTTCAAGACAATATTTGGAAGTGATAAACATTCCCTGCGCCGCACTGTCAACCGGTATTACCAGCTCCTGTGAAGTTTGAATGTTTCTCCGTTTATTAATTGTTTCAGCAATGGTTTTTCTGAATGCGGGAAGACCTTCAGCAGGCTGGTACGTAAATACTCTTTCAGCCGCGTATGCCTGTATTGCATCAGCTATTTCGGGAGCACTTTTAAAATCGGGGTCGGCTGCAGTTAAAGGGATAACATCTGCGGGCAATGTGGCCCAGCGAAGGTTATAAGCCCGTGCCTTTAGTGCCTGCATATTTATATCATGATCTGAAAAGTTCACCGCTTTTATTTTGCGAGGGGGACAGGAATATCCTGGATCCTGATTGTTGAAGGATGTAAGAAACCATGTTCAAGTTTACGGCCAAACTGAAGATATTCATTCAGAATATCTCTGCGCTGGTCGTAGTATTCAGTAAATATATTTTCCAGCTGATCTTTAGTTTCAGGGATAGCAGCTAACAATTTCGAGAGTACGATGCCATCCATTAAAGCACTGCTGGTACCCTGGCTTGTAAACGGAAGTGCAAGGTGTGCGGAATCTCCTGTTAAAACAATATTGCTGTAATGAAAAGCCGGAAGCAATTCCATGTCGCGGGTTGACCACACAAAAGCATTTTTAAAATTTGCATGCTTAAGAATATATCCGATCGGGTCTGGCCAGTTGCCGATGAGTTTTTTGACAAGCTGCTTTTTAGTTTCTTCATCATAGTCCTCTATCAGGTGGCTGTCGCCATCAAACTGCATATACCAGATCACTTGTTTTTCGTTGCAGGGGAGTAAGCCTAACGAAAGTGAATCTGTTTCACTTTGTGTTTTTAGCAGGTGGCAATCGAGATCTTTTAATAAATGGCCGGTATCTGCAATACCCACTAGTTCCTTTACGCTTGAAGTTCTTATAGGATGCTTGGGAAATAACTGGCTCCTGATAATGGAGCCGGCACCATCGGCAGCAATAAATATATCACCATATTCACGCTCACCATTTTTAAAAATGGCAGCTATTGCTTTATCATTATCATCAAAAAGGAAATGAGAAAATTCTTTAGAATTCTGAATGATACCAGGAGGTAATTGTTTCATCAAGGATTCCACGCAGGTAGAGCGTTTTACACCGATAGAGTTAAGCAGATCTTCTTCTTTATAAACAACGCCATCGGGGGTTCGCATTAATGCCTTGCAAAGTTTTCTGCCGTGTTTCCGAACATAATCACCTGCATTTAATTCGTCGAGTGCTTCCAGGCCGTTTGGCAGTATAATAAACCCAAGGCCCGCCTCTACAAATTCGTTCACCCTTTCCTTTACTACCACTTCCCAACCCGCTTCCTTCAGGCCAATGGCCGCGGCCAAACCTGCAATGCCACCGCCAATAATTACTGCCTTCATGTTTTGTTTTGGTTCTTAATAGGTGCGTGCAAATTATCGAATTACTACTAAAAAGACTAATTGAACGGGTTTAATTTGGTTGTTTCACAGGGTAAATAGCATTTTTCACGAAAAAATGAATTTTTGATAGCCATTCGTTTAATGTATAGACAGAGACATACATAGTTCAAAGGTTATTGTACTTTTAATATTATCAACCCATTTTAAATGAGACCCTATATACTATCAGCATTACTTGCCTTCGTTTTATTTTCCTGCAGGGAAACGAATAAGCAAAATACGCCTGCAACTTTTCAGCACCCGCAATGGATTATGCAGGGAAACATTTATGAAGTGAACGTAAGACAATATACGGCTGAAGGAACTTTTAATGCGTTTGCTAAAAGTCTTGACAGGCTAAAAGATATGGGCGTTCAGACTTTATGGTTCATGCCGATAAATCCTATCAGTAAAAAAGACCGGAAGGGAGTGTTAGGGAGTTATTACGCCGTTGCTGATTATACAAGTATTAATCCTGAATTCGGATCGATGAACGACTGGAAAAATTTAGTGAAACAGGCGCATGATAAAGGATTTAAAGTAATTATCGACTGGGTTCCAAATCATACGGGTGCAGATCATCGGTGGCTTGCATCACACCCGGATTTTTATGAGAAGGATAGCATTGGAAAAGTTATTTCACCATTTGACTGGACCGATACAAGAAAACTTAATTATAGGAATGCTGCACTGGTTGATACGATGATCGCCAGCATGAAGTACTGGATCACCAACAGTGATGTTGATGGTTTCCGCTGTGACGTGGCTTCAGCAGTTCCCAAAGAATTCTGGATGAAGTGTATTCCGGAGCTAAGAAAAATGAAAGATATTTTCATGCTGGCTGAAGCGGATGAACCATGGCTTCATGAAGCAGGTTTTGATGCCACTTATACATGGAATGCTTTCGCGATGATGAAACTGGTTGCTAAAGGAGAGCGTCCTGCCTTTGGTATCGACAGCATCTTAAGAAAAACTGACAGCACGTTTCCTGCAAATGCATTGCGTATGTACTTTACAAGTAATCATGATGAGAATAGCTGGAACAAAGCAGAATATGCTACAATGCCGGGTGCGAGTCATGCACCATTTGCAGTTCTTACACAAACAATTGCGAGAAGTATACCACTGATCTATAGCGGGCAGGAAGAACCATTTCTTGATAGTATAAGTTTTTTTTACAAAGACACGATCTTGTACGGTCAATATAAACGAGCATCATTTTATAAAACATTTTTAAACCTCAGAAAGAATAATGAAGCTCTGTCTGCAGATGCATCTTTTAAAAAATTAGTTACAAACAATGACGCCGCGTTGTATGCCTATGAGAGAGAGAAGAATGGAAAAAAGGTGCTTATTATTTTAAATCTCAGTAGCCAGCCGCAGCAGATCCGGTGGAAGACGGCTCCTTCGGAAGCGGAATGGTTCAATATATTTTTACAACACAGGGAGCCTGTGGATAAAGGGTTTGGGATTGAACCGTGGGGATACGCGGTGTATGAAAAAAGATAATTATTTCTCTCGTAGAGTTCCACGAGAAAACTTCTTAATAGATATTTATGCAAACTGCAACCCTTCCTCAAAAGTATCGTATCGCCTCCATCGATTTATTGAGGGGCGCTATTATGATCATCATGGCACTCGATCATGTCAGGGATTTCTTTCATGTGAATGCAATGCTTGATGATCCAACAAATCTTGCAACTACCACACCTTTGCTTTTTTTTACAAGGTGGATCACACATTTTTGCGCACCTGTTTTTGTTTTCCTTACAGGTGTGTCTGCTTTTATATCGGGGCAGCGTAAAACAAAAAAACAGGCTTCCGCTTTTCTTTTTAAAAGAGGATTATGGCTTATTCTCGTTGAACTGGTGATTGTAACCTTAGGATTAACTTTCGATCCGGGGTATCACCTATTATTTCTCCAGGTGATCTGGGTAATTGGCTGGTCGATGATCTTTCTTTCTGTGATAATATATTTACCCGTAAAATGGATTGCTGCGATTGCTTTAGTTATTATAACTGGTCATAATTTGCTTGATCGTTTTGATGCGAAGGATTTTAATCATATCAGTATACCCTGGGCCTTTCTTCATCAGCAATATTTCTTTCCATATGTAAAAGGTCATGTTGCGGGGATTGTTTACCCCTTGTTCCCATGGCCTGCTGTTATGATGCTCGGATATGCCGTTGGATCACTGTATAAATCTTCAGTTGATGCAAATGCAAGGAGAAGAAGATTATTATTGTTTGGCATTGCCACCACGGTTTTATTTGTTGTACTAAGACTGACCAATATTTATGGCGATCCATCTAAATGGTCTGCTCAAAAAAACAATGTATTTACGGTTATATCTTTTTTGAATACGACCAAATACCCGCCTTCACTTTTATATCTCTGTATGACGCTCGGGCCGGGCATGATCCTGTTATCATTTTTTGAAACGGTACGGAGTAAATTCAGTAAAGTGATCGTCATTTATGGGCGGGTGCCGATGTTCTATTACCTGGTCCATTTTTATTTAATTCATATTGTTTGTGTGGTTATATTTTTTGCGCAGCAGCGAACTTCTAAGGAAATGGCAGAAAGTTTCCTTTTGTTCAGGCCAAATCATTTCGGGTTTAATCTTCCTGTAGTATATGCGATCTGGCTTTCTATTGTAATTGCTTTGTATCCATTATGCAGGTGGTACAACAAGTATAAATCGACCCACACACAATGGTGGTTAAGTTATTTATAAAATAGATGAAGGATAATTTTTCTGAAAAGTCAGCAACTTATGCAATGTGCCGTCCGTCCTTTCCTGCGGAAGTATTTAATTTCATTTTCAGCTATGTAAAAAATTTTGACCTCGCCTGGGATGTTGCAACAGGTAACGGCCAGGCTGCACAATTCCTGGCTGAGCATTTTCAACTGGTGATTGGTACTGATATTAGTGATAATCAATTAAAGCATGCAGTTCCATTACCCAACATTGAATATCGCCTTGAAAAAGCTGAGCAATCATCATTAGCGGCTAACAGTGCAGATCTGATCATGGTTTCGCAGGCGGCGCATTGGTTTGATTTTGATGCTTTTTATAAAGAGGTGAACCGGATAGGAAAACCAGGCGCAATAATTTCTCTCATTTGTTATGGGCTGATCTATGTTGATGATGAAGGACTGAACAAATTGATCAATCATTTATATACTGATATTACCGGTCCTTACTGGGATAACGAGCGAAAATATGTGGATGATGAATACCGGTCCATACCTTTCCCTTTTGAAGAAATCCCACCGCCATCATTTAAGATGGAGTATCAATGGACGATAGATCAATTGCTGGGATATTTTTCTACATGGTCCGCTGTACAGCATTTTAAAAAGAACATTGGGGCATATCCATTAACTCCTGAACTGGGAAATGATTTTAGAAAAACCACGGGTAAAGAAATAATTACGGTTAAGTTCCCGGTGTATATGAGAATCGGGCAACTTACCTGATCTTCTCTTTTATCTCATTCAATTTCAGCAGTGCTTCAACCGGGGTGAGTCGGTTAATATCGAGATCGTTTAATAATTGCCGGATATCGTCGAAGGTTTGCGAATGCGCATCGAAAATGGAGAGTTGCATTTTTTGAGTGGAGATGTTTTTCACTTTTCCTGATAGGTCTTTCACATTAGGAACCTGTGATTTTCCACCGGTAACATTTTCGTCATCTACATGTTTGTCTTCAAGCTGCAATAATATTTCATTGGCTCTTTGTATCAGTTCGGGAGGCATGCCCGCCATTTTAGCCACGTGTATACCAAAACTGTGTGTGCTGCCGCCGGGTGCAAGTTTGCGGAGAAAGATAATTTTATTAGCTATCTCTTTATTGGTGACGTGGTAGTTTTTTACTCTTGGTAATTTATCTTCCAGCTCATTCAGTTCATGATAATGCGTGGCAAATAATGTTTTGGGGGCGGAGGGCGAAGCATGCAAATATTCAACAATGCTCCAGGCAATAGAAATACCATCATAAGTGGAAGTTCCTCTTCCAATTTCATCCAGTAATATCAAACTGCGTTCTGAAATATTATTAATGATGCTTGCTGTTTCATTCATCTCCACCATAAAAGTGGATTCTCCACCGCTTAAATTATCGCTGGCGCCAACACGTGTAAATATTTTATCCGTTAATGGAACCTGTGCAGAAGAAGCAGGAACAAAACTGCCAAGATGCGCCATCAGTGTAATTAACGCGGTCTGGCGAAGAATGGCGCTTTTACCACTCATGTTCGGACCCGTAAGAATGATGATCTGTTGCTGCGCCGGGTCGAGAGAAATATCATTGGTAATATAAGGCTCGCCGGGTGGTAAGTTTCTTTCTATTACAGGATGGCGGCTTTCTTTTAATTCCAGTTCCAATCCTTCGTGCAGGACTGGCTTTTTATAGTTATACTGCAGTGCATTTTGTGAAAACGAAAGAAGACAATCCATTACCGCAAGAATATTTCCATTTACCTGCACAGGTGCAATATAATCCTGCAGCTCTATCAATAATTTGTCATAAATAGACTGTTCTATAGCCAGTATCTTTTCTTCAGCGCCGGTTATTTGTTCTTCATAAGTTTTTAGTTCCGATGTGATATAACGTTCCGCTGTAGTAAGCGTTTGTTTGCGTATCCAGTCAGCAGGAACTTTATTCTTATGCATATTGGTAACCTCCAGATAGTAACCAAATACATTGGTGAAACCAATCTTTAAAGAACTGATGCCTGTTCTTTCAGCTTCTTTTTGCTGAATGCTTACGAGGTATTCTTTACCACCGGATGCAATGTTTCTTAGCTGGTCAAGCTCTTCAGAAACGCCGGGCTTTACTACGTGGCCTTTATTAACTGCTACCGGCGGTTGTTCCGTAATTTCCCTTCCTATCTTTTCTACAATATAATGGCAGGGGTTCAATCCGTCGCTCAGCCTTTTCAGGTAATCATTACCGCAGGCTTCAGTGAGATTTTTTAGCTGCTCGATATGCTGTAATGATTTCGAGAGTTGCATTACTTCTCTGGGGTTGATTTTCCTTAACGGTATCTTACCCACCAGCCTTTCTATATCGCCGCATTGTTTAATAAGATGCTGCAATTGTTTTCTAAGATCTGGTTGCAAAATAAAATATTCAACCGCGTCCAGTCTTTCGTTGATCTTCTGAATATTTTTTAAAGGCATTACGGTCCAGCGCTTCAGCATTCTCGAACCCATGGCGCTCACTGTGCTGTCAAGTACTTTTAATAATGAATTTCCTTCACCTGTTCCTGTGCTTAACAATTCAAGATTGCGGACCGTGAATTTATCCATCCATAAAAAATCCTCTTTCTCTATTCGCTGAATAGCGGTGATGTGCTGAAGATTGGGATGTTCTGTTTCTTTTAAATAATGAAGTATAGCACCCGCCGCAATTATGGCACAATGAAAATTTTCAATTCCATATCCCTTTAAAGAATGTGTCTGGAAATGCTTTAATAAATTTTCGGAAGCAAAAGCCTCGTCAAAGATCCAGCTTTCTAAAGTGTAAGTATAAAAGCGTGTGCCGAATTGTTCTTTGAAATGTTTTTGATAGCTGCGCTGAAATATTACTTCCGCCGGCTTTAAAGTTTGAAGCAGCTTATCTATATATTCATTATTCCCTTCCGCCACAAAAAATTCACCCGTAGAAATATCGAGGAAAGCTATCCCGAGACAGTCATCGGTAAAGTGAATGGCAGATAAAAAGTTATTGCTGTTATGTTCAAGTAATTTATCATTGGTTGCAATGCCGGGAGTAACCAGTTCTGTAACACCCCGCTTCACAATTCCTTTCACCGTCTTTGGATCTTCGAGCTGATCGCAGATCGCAACACGATGGCCCGCTTTTACCAGCTTGTGTAGATAAGTATCAAGTGCATGGTGCGGAAAACCAGCGAGTTCGGAAGAAGAAGCTGATCCATTATTTCTTTTGGTTAAAGTAATTCCAAGTACCGCCGAAGCTATGATCGCATCTTCTCCGAATGTTTCATAGAAGTCACCAACACGAAACAATAATATGGCATCAGGATATTTTTGCTTGATGGTCCTGTGCTGCTGCATTAAAGGAGTTTCCGCCGCCGGTTTAGCCATGGTGGCAAATATAACAGGTGAGGAGGTAATTAGGACATAGCTGCAAAAGAAGTGGAAAATAGGTGATGAAGAGTGGAAAATAATTTCCTGAAGGAGGGAAGAAATCGAAAAAAATGAAGGTCATAAGTTTACCGATCTTTTAATAAATTGCTTCCCCAAAACGAAATGCCATGAGTTCAGCGAAAACGAGTCAAAGAATTTTAAGTTTTATTGTAGCCATCTTCATCACTATCGGCTGTTTTTCTCAATCCAGGAATCAATCGTATTACCTGTTGAAAGTGTTTCATTATAAAAGTGACAGCCAGTACCATGCTATCGATGAATACCTTCAAAATGCTTATGTTCCCACCTTACATAGCAAAGGGATAAAAAATGTAGGTGCGTTTAAAACCTATGCGGATACAAGCGACAAAAGATTTTATGTTTTAGTTCCTTTAAAGTCAATTGATCAATTTGAAAGGCTTGAGTCTGAAATTCAGAATGATCAAACCTTTCTTAATAACAGTAAAACTTATCGTGAAGCAGCGTACAATGCCACCGCATTTACGAGGATGGAAAATATTCTTATAAAAGCTTTCCCACAAGCTCCGCAACCTGCGGTACCCTCTTTAACTGCGAATAAACCAGAGCGTGTATATGAACTAAGAAGTTATGAAGGGCCTTCTGAACAGTATTTTACAAATAAAGTTCAGATGTTTAATGAAGGGGGCGAGATAGCCTTATTCAAACGACTCAACTTCAACGCGGTTTTTTATGGTTCTGTAATTGCAGGAAGCAGGATGCCTAACCTCATGTACATGACCACCTTCAACAGTAAAGAAGACAGGGATGCACACTGGAAAACTTTTGGTGCTGACCCCGAGTGGAAAACATTATCTGCAAAACCAGAATACCAGCATAATGTGTCTAAATCTGACATCATCTTTTTAAATCCTGCTGTTTATTCGGATTTTTAAATAGTCAGTAGAATTATTCAATATCATTATAAAAAGAGTGGAGAACGATTAAGTTCTCCACTCTTTTTATAAGGTAATTCAAATGCATTTTTTGATTGAGTAATGATATGACTATTTAAGTGCAGCCAGTGCCTTCGCCAGCATGGGATCGGTCTTATTACTGATCTCGTAATAACCTTCCGTTCTCCACATTTGCCTGGCCATTAAGGGCTGTAATCTGGTAAGCATCTCTGCTTTTGCTTTTGCAGGAACTTTATCAAGACTGATCGAGTCCTGTTCAGCAAATTGTTTCAGCTCGTTCCATTCTTTTTCTGATGGGTGATATTGTTGCGCAAGTTCCTCCGGTGATTTCAGCGTATTGAAAAAATTACGGTTCCTGATATATGATTTATAGATGAATTCACTTAGCGTTCCCTTCATATATAATTCAAGGATTTGCTTTGGTTGTGTCGTAGTATCGTAGGGAACAAAAACATCGGGAGTAATTCCGCCGCCTCCATAAACCAAGCGTCCGCCAGGTGTTTTATACGCTTTGCCCTGTGGTTTAGCTGTATCGCCTATAACGACTTCGCCATTATGGAAACGCTGAATTAATTCTTCTTCATACTGTTCTTTCCCCTTGTTGTAAGGCTTTTGAATATTGCGGCCCACAGGAGTATAATATCTTGCTACGGTTAATCTCAATCCCGATCCGTCGCTTAACTGGAAAGGCTGCTGAACGAGTCCTTTTCCAAATGTTCTTCTGCCGATGATTGTTGCCCTGTCCCAGTCCTGCAATGCGCCCACTAATATTTCACTGGCCGAAGCAGTAGTTTCATCAACCAGCACTGCCAGTTTACCAGTTTCAAATAATCCATCTTTTTTACAACGGTATTCCTGGCGCCCCACTTTATCGCCTTGTGTATAAGTGATCAGTTTATCATCACTCAAAAATTCATCGGCAATTTTAGTTGCTTCATTTACCAGGCCACCACCGTTTCCACGTAGATCCAGCACCAGTTGTTTCATGCCTTTCTTCTGCAATTTTTCAAGGTTCACCATGAATTCACTGTAGACAGTTTCTGAAAATTTATTGATGCGGATAAATCCCGTATTCTCATTCAGCAGGTAAGCAACGTCCACGGCAGGCAAAGGAATAATGCCGCGGGTGATCATGATATTTTTTTTACTATTATCCCGCAGCAGTGTAACTTTTACTGAAGAACCTTCGGGTCCCCGTAAATTCTTCCTGATATTATCTGCGGTTGTTTTTATTCCGGCAAGTCGTGCAGTATCGTTCACAGCAAGAAATTTATCACCTACCATTATTCCTGCTTTTTCTGAAGGGCCGCCTGCCACTACATTGGTAACATTAACAGTGTCAGCGATTAACTGGAATTCAATTCCAATACCCTGGAAATTGCCCTGCATATCTTCATTGGCCTCGGCCAATTCTTTAGCTGGGATATAAACCGAGTGTGGATCAAGTTTCGAGAGCAAATCATCAATTACATTTTCTGTAAGGCTGTCTGCTTTTACAGGATCAACATACTTGGATCTGATCAGTTCCAAAACTTCCTGCAGAGATGTGCGGTTTGTATTTTTCAAAAAAGCAACCGCCCCGGAAGTGCTTTCCTTCAGCCGGTACCCGATGAACATTCCAAAAGTCATTACAAGGGCGAATACCAGCGGCAACCAAACCTGCAATTTTTTACTTCCCATAAAAGTTGCTTCTTTGTACTTATTTAAAGTGCGAATATCTGGATTAGTTTGAGATTTGGTGTTGAAGATTTGAGATTGGCAACTCAGCGGTATAAATGGTTACTAAATGATGATAAAGCTTCAATACAGGTTTAAACTTCAATCAAATTGACCTATGGTTAAATTGATCGCTGACAGCGGGGCCACCAAATGTGAATGGTGCCTCCTGGAAAATGGAAAGCAAAAGAAAATATTCACGCAAGGCATCAGCCCTTATTTTTTGAATAAGGAGCAGATCGTTTCATTGATACAAACCGAGCTGCTGCCGAAATTGAAAAAAGCAGAACCGGGTGAAGTATTTTTTTACGGAACGGGTTTATCCAACCCTTTGAATGCCCGTATTCTGAAAGCGGCGCTTAAAACTATTTTCCCGGATGCGGTAATTGAAGTTAATACTGATCTCTTTGGTGCAGCCAGAGCACTCTGCGGAAACGGGAAAGGGATAGCCTGTATTTTGGGTACAGGTTCTAATTCCTGTTATTATAACGGAAAAAAAATTGTGAAGAACAGCCCGGGGCTGGGATATGTTTTGGGTGATGAAGGAAGTGGGGCTTATCTTGGTAAAAAAGTAATTCAATATTATTTATATAACACTTTCGATGAAGATCTGCGGGCTCGTTTTGATGCACATTTTGTTACAACACCCACCGAAATTTTAGAAAATGTTTATAAACAACCGTTACCCAACAGGTACCTTGCCAGCTTTGCACTTTTCCTGGCGCAAAACCGCGGGCATTACATGGTAGAAAATATAATTGAAGACGGACTGAACGATTTTTTCTTTAATCACCTTTATAAATACAGGGAAAGCTGGACGCTTCCCATCAGTTTTACGGGAAGTATTGCATTTGGTTTCCGTGATGTTTTACAGGAACTTTGCGACTCTTATGAATTGGAAATGGGAACCGTTTTAAAAAATCCTATGGATGGATTAATTCGTTTTCACGGCAAATAATTATTGACCCACACATGACTGATTTTATTAAATACACTGAACAGCCATCTGTTTACCGGCGTCTCGAACAAATGTCGGTAAATGAAATTTTGGTACACATTAACCATGAAGATAAAACTGTACCTGAAGCAGTAGAAAGGTCCTTACCACAAATCGAGAAACTCACTTCTGTTATCAGCGATAAAATGCTGGCCGGGGGCCGCATGTTTTATATTGGTGCCGGTACCAGCGGCCGTCTGGGTATTGTAGATGCAAGTGAATGCCCGCCCACTTATGGCGTTCCCTATGGCCTTGTGATAGGAATTATTGCCGGGGGTGACAAGGCTATTACGCAGGCCGTAGAATTTGCAGAAGATGATAAAGAGCAGGGATGGGCGGACCTTGAGAAACATTTTATAAATGACAAAGATGTCGTCATAGGTTTAGCCGCCAGTGGTACAACGCCTTATGTTATCGGCGCTTTGGAAGAATGTCAAAAGCGGGGCATCATTACAGGTTGTATTGTTTGCAATCCCGGCAGTCCCATTGCTGCAGTTTCGGATTTTCCTGTTGAAGTGATCGTAGGACCTGAATTCGTGACCGGCAGCACCCGCATGAAAAGTGGGACCGCACAAAAACTTGTTTTGAATATGATATCTACAACTGTCATGATTCAACTGGGCAGAGTAGAAGATAATAAAATGGTAAACATGCAGCTCAGCAATGAAAAATTGGTTGACCGCGGAGTGAAAATGGTAATGGAAAGATTATCACTAAAAGATTATGAGAAAGCAAAACATCTTCTTTTAAAATATGGCAGTGTGAAGAAAGCTGTTGAGCTGGGAGTTTGAGGGGAATTATGAATTATGAGTTATGAATGTTCAATGTTCAATGTTCAATTCGCACCATCTCCAATGCAAACGTATTTATCTGAATACTAAATACTAAATACTAAATACCGAATACTAAATACCGAATACTGAATACTGAATACAAATACAGAAACCACCATCACCCATGGAGAATCGCTTTCAAAAAAGCAAAAATTATCAGTCAAAAAAAAATATCATCGCCGGCCGGCACCCGGTAGAGGAGGCGCTTGAGAAAGACCAGAAGATCGATAAGATATTACTCTCAAGAAATGCTTCGGGCGAAACAGTGGCGACAATCAGGCAACTTGCAAAAGCAAAAAATATCCCCGTGCAATATGTACCGGTAGAAAAACTAAATGGTTTAACAAATATTAATCACCAGGGAATTCTTGCTTTTAAATCTGCCGTTATTTACCAGGACCTCCAGGAAGTAATAAGCTGGGTAAATGAAAAAGGTGAAACGCCATTATTCATCATTCTCGATGGGGTTACCGATATTAGAAATATAGGAGCTATTGCAAGAACCGCAGTTTGTTGCGGTGCACAGGCGATAATAATTCCTGATAAAGGAGTTGGCGCCTTAAATGAAGAAGCAGTAAAAACCAGCGCAGGCGCACTCGAGCAGATACAGATATGCCGCGTTAACAGCCTTATGAAAACCGTAGATGATCTGCACTTAAATGGCATTAAAGTTTTTGCAAGTGAGATGACAGCTAAAACTGCATTGTTTGAAATTGACTGGAAAGAACCGGCGGCGTTTATTATGGGAAGCGAGGACAAAGGAGTGGTGCCGGCCCTAATGAGAATTTGTGATGGACAGTTTAAAATTCCTATGACGGGTCAATTTGAATCGCTGAATGTTTCAGTGGCTTCAGGTATGATCCTGTATGAAGCAATGAAACAAAGAATGTAGCCCGCAACGTTTCATAAAACCTTCCTGTAAAAAAAGAAAACTGATGCACTAAGTTTGCATTATGAGTTTGGTTAACCAACAACTTAGCATTATAGAATGTCCCAGGGACGCCATGCAGGGCTGGCACCATTTCATTGAGACTTCAGACAAAATAAAATATATCAATTCTTTATTAAAAGTTGGTTTTGATACAATTGATTTCGGAAGTTTTGTTTCTCATAAGGCCATTCCTCAAATGGCAGATACTAAAGAAGTAATTGGCGGGTTGAAATTAGAGACTACATCAGCAAAACTCTTGGCTATAGTTGCAAATATGCGTGGTGCCGAAGAAGCAATGCAGTACGATGGGATCACTTACCTTGGTTTCCCTTTTTCTATTTCTCCAACCTTCCAGTTAAGAAACACCAACAGCAGTATGGAAGAAAGTTTAGGCAGGGTGGAAGACATACAGGAATTATGCACACGTTATAATAAAACATTGGTCGTGTACCTGAGCATGGGTTTCGGCAATCCTTATAGCGATCTGTATAATGATGAAATATTATTAAAGTGGACTGATGAAATAATAAAAAGAAAGATCAAAATTATTTCATTGGCAGATACAGTAGGATTAGCCACACCCGAACAAATTAGTTTTGCTTTAAATAATTTAATACCTGCTTATCCGGATACAGTAATAGGTGTTCACCTGCATTCATCACCGGTTAACCGTAAAGAAAAATTTTTAGCCGCATTTAACGCCGGGTGTAAAAGATTTGATGGCGCATTACGCGGAATAGGCGGATGCCCTATGGCGCAGGATGAACTTGTCGGAAATATGAATACGGAAGAAATGATTGGTTATCTCGATGAACTCAATACACCTTTGAATATTGATCACAGCGCTTTAGCAGATAGTTTGCTCATGGCCACTAAAATATTTACATGATGGAATTTTTTGCGCCGATCAATATTAAAAAATTGCAGCCAGCGATTAGTTATAATGATAAAATACTAATGATGGGCTCCTGTTTTACAGAACACATTGGAAATTATTTGCAGAGCGTAAAGTTTTCGATACTTCAAAATCCGAACGGTATTCTTTTCGATCCGCTGAGTGTTAGCTATGCTTTAATTTCCTATATAAAGAACAAAAAATATTCTGCTGAAGAATTGGTTCTCTTAGATGATATGTGGCACAGCTGGAAACATCATAGCCGGTTCTCATCATCAAATATGGAAGACGCATTAAGCCAGATGAATGATGCACAGCAGGAGGCGCATCTTTTTTTAAAAGAGGCTAGCTGGCTCGTGATCACACTGGGGTCGTCGTTCGTATATAAACTTGCGGAAAATAATAAGCCGGTTGCGAATTGTCATAAAGCACCTGCTGCGATGTTTAAGAAAGAACTGTACAGTATTGATACAATAATATCTTCATTGGAAAATGCAATTCGGCAGTTATTTGATTTTAATCCCTCGATCCATATCATATTCACTATAAGTCCCGTACGACATTTGCGGGATGGCGTAGTAGAAAATAACAGGAGTAAGGCACGGTTGATCGAAGCAGTGCATCATCTTATTTCAGGCTCCGAAAAGATGCATTATTTTCCAGCGTATGAACTGGTGATAGATGTGTTAAGAGATTACCGGTTTTATGATATTGATCTTGCCCACCCTAATTATGCTGCAACTTCATTTGTGCTTGAAAAATTTTCTGAGTTTTGCCTTACACCACAAAGCCGTGTTCTTGCTGAGGATATCCGGAAATTAACTATCTCAAAAAACCACCGTCCATTTAACCCGTCCGGTAAGCCACATAAAGCTTTTTTGAAAAGCCAGTGGGAAAAAGCAGCGGAATTGCAGAAGCAATATCCATATTTGGATTTTTCGGCCGAACTGTCTTACTTTTCTTCCTGAAAGAAATTCTTTAGCATCCTTTTTGTTTTTTATTACAAAAAAAGAATGTACACAGCGAAGATTATTCGTCACAGGCATAAATACCATCATTATTTAAATGACGATCTGAAGTCTGTAAAAGAAGAGACACACTTTAAAATTGTCTTCTCTGAACCGGGTGAAATGGATAAGTTTAAGCAATGGTGTAAAGATGCGGAAGGCGAATACGATTATGATAAAGAGAATAGTTGCCAGCGGGGAACCTTTCCTAAGATCGAGATATTTCATGATGAGATTTGCTGGTGCGATATAATGACTTATTACCTTATGCATGTAGCCGGCTATAAATTTTATTCCACGATACATCCTTATAAAGGAGAAGTGTATACGAAAGAATAATATTAATTATTAACATTTTTTATAATTTATGCTGATAGGCATAAAGAATATTTCGTGTGGAAACCAGTCTACATAGTTTTCTATTATTTGATGTCATGTTTTGATCAGAAGTAAATAGTCTTATTTCAAAGATTTTTTATTTGATAGTATCTTGCTAAAAAAAAACGGGTAGATGGCGGCTGCGGAACCTAATATCAGAGTGTTGATAATTGATGATGATGAAGATGATTATTTTATCATTTCCGACTACCTGTTAAACAGGGCTGATCATTTATATACAGTAACCTGGTGCCCCGATTTTGAAAAAGCTATCGTTTACCTGGCGTCGAGGGCTTACGATGTTTTTTTTGTTGACTATAATCTTGGTATTAATACTGGTCTTGAATTTCTGCAGGCAGCCGCAAAAAGCGAAATACAGGAACCAATTATTTTTCTTACAGGAATGAAGAACAGGGATGTGGATATGCAGGCCATGAAATACGGAGCTGCAGATTATCTCGTAAAATCAGAACTAACTACCGATAAACTTGAACGTACTATTCGTTATTCTCTTGAACGAAGCCGTTCATTAAAAGCTTTAAAAGAAAGCGAAAAAAAATATCGTACCATCTTTGAAAGATCTAAAGATGCAGTTTTTATTGCTGATGAAAACCTTGTTTTTCTTGACCTGAATAATTCAGCACTTAGCTTATTTAACGGGACAAGGGAACAAATGCTTGGAAAAAGTTTGTACGATTTCATAACAGAAGAAAGCCAAAAAGAATTTCTTTCAGAACAGTTTAAAAGTGGTAATCTGAATGAGAATGAACTCACGATTCAAAACATAGATGGTGAAGTGAAAGTTTGTATTCTCTCTGCAGAAGCTGAACAAAAAGAGATTAATAAAGGACAAATTCAAGCTATCCTTCACGACATAACAGAATTAAAAAAAGCAGAAAAAGCAAAATTGCAGGCAGAAAAACTAGCAGCCTCCGCCAGGCTGATTAAAACACTTGCTCATGAAGTAAGAAATCCCCTTAACAACATTAATCTTTCTGCTGAACAACTGATCGCTGACATTAAAGACCCCTCGGATAAACCCCTCCTGGATATAATTGTAAGAAATAATTTAAGAATATCACGGATGATAGATGATCTTCTTGCATCTGCAAGACCATCAGACCTTGACTTTGAAGATGCAGATTTGCATGATATTGTAAGAGAAGGTTTGCTTGTAAGCGAAGACAGGATAGCCTTACAGCATATACAGTTGAAACTGAATTTATCGCACCAGCCTTTAATAGTAAAAGCAGATCCCGCTAAATTGAAAATCGCCATTTCGAACCTTATCATTAATGCTGTTGAAGCAATTGATGGTAGGAGTCAGCAGGGATGTATTCAAATTGAAACGGTCGCAAATGCATCCGGCCCTGTATTAAAAATCAGCGATAATGGTTGCGGTATTCCAAAAGAACATTTATCAAAGTTGTTTGCCCCCTACTTCACTTCGAAGAAAAATGGAATGGGGCTCGGACTCGCTTCAACACTCAATATTTTACAGGCGCACCAGGCATTTATAGATGTTGAATCAATCACAGATGAGGGCACAACCTTTTCTATTTTATTCAAAAATGCCGGCAATATTAAGAAGGAAGCAGTTGAGTAAAATCTGTGTTTTTTTTGTAAAAGATTTGTTTGAAAAAATGATTTACCATTATCTTTGCCACCCCAAAAGGGAACGGATCGGTAGTTCAGTTGGTTAGAATGCCGCCCTGTCACGGCGGAGGTCGCGGGTTCGAGTCCCGTCCGGTCCGCAAAAAGCTTCGCAAAACGTGAAGCTTTTTGTTTTATGGGATATTACGTTTATATCATAAAAAGCCTTATCTCGGCAAAAGCTTTTATGTATCCCCTTACGATTATTGGAGAATTCTCCTCCATGGTCTATTGTTTTCCAGATTGTCCGTTAGAATATATTTTCAGTTAATTTTACCGCTTCACCATTGAATCAAATATGCCTCATTATCCAAACAAACAATTTCTTGATTTTGAGCAACCCATAAAGGAGCTTTACGAACAGATCGAACAAACAAAAAAGCTGGCTGAAAAAAACCCGAAAATTAATTACCAGTCAACCGTTGATCAGCTGGAGTTAACGATTGCTGATAAAAGGAAAGAAATTACCTGTAAACTCACTCCCTGGCAGCGGGTTCAGCTCAGCCGCCATCCAGACAGGCCTTATACATTAAAGTACTTGGAAAAAATGACCACAAATTTTGTGGAGCTTCATGGCGACAGAAATGTAAAGGACGATAAAGCGATGATTGGCGGATTTGCCCAGTTAGATGGTGAAACCATAATGTTTATTGGCCAGCAGAAAGGAACAAATACCAAACTCAGGCAGCTACGAAATTTTGGAATGGCCAACCCTGAAGGTTATCGCAAGGCCCTGAGGCTTATGAAACTGGCGGAAAAATTTAATAAACCCGTTGTTACACTAATAGATACTCCCGGTGCTTTCCCTGGTCAGGAAGCGGAAGAACGTGGACAGGGCGAGGCTATTGCAAGAAATATTTATGAAATGATCCGCCTGAAAGTACCTGTAATTTGTGTGATCATTGGTGAAGGCGCATCTGGCGGGGCTCTTGGAATAGGTGTAGGTGATCGCGTATTGATGATGGAAAATACCTGGTACACTGTTATTTCACCCGAAAATTGCAGTGCCATCCTTTGGAGAAGCTGGGAAAAAAAAGAAGTAGCTGCTGAGCAGTTAAAACTAACTGCAATTGATATGAAAGGCTTTGGATTGGTTGATGAAATTGTTCCTGAACCTTTTGGTGGCGCACACTGGGATTATGATGAGGCCGCTCAGACTTTGAAGCATGCCATTCTCAGGAACCTGCACGAAATAAAGGATATCCCACCACAGGAAAGAGTTAATGAGCGCATTACCAAGTTTGGCAAAATGGGCTTCTGGAACGAGGTGTAATTTTTGCTGAAGCTTAATCACAAATTTTCAAAATTATTTTATGTCTTTAAGAGATACATTAAGAGGAACAGGTGTAGCATTGGTAACTCCGTTCGCTGCTGATTTAAAAGTAGATTTTGTCTCACTTGAAAAAGTGATCAATCATGTTATAGATGGTGGTGTAGAATATATTGTAAGTCTTGGAACAACAGGAGAAACACCAACCATAGAAAAAGAAGAAAAAATTGAGATAATCAATTTCACTTTCGAAAAAGTAAAGGGCCGTGTGCCTGTGGTAGTAGGCGTTGGAGGAAATAATACGAAAGCCTGCATAGATGATTTAAACCAGTTACCGTTAAAAGATGCAGCAGCTGTTTTAAGCGCAGCACCCTATTATAGCAAACCATCGCAGGAAGGTATTTTTCAGCACTATAAAGCATTGGCCGAAGCATCACCCAAACCTTTAATTCTATATAATGTTCCGGGTCGTACCGGCAGAAATATGACTGCTGCAACTACAGTTAGACTTGCTAATGAAGTGCCCAATATTGCAGGTATGAAAGAAGCCAGTGGCGATATGCAGCAATGCATGGAAATTATGAGGGATAAGCCGCTGGATTTTGTTGTTGTAAGCGGCGACGATGCACTTGCTTTATCACAGATCGCTTGTGGAATGCATGGTGTTATCAGCGTAGCAGCAAATAGTTTTCCACGCGAATTCTCCGAAATGGTGAGACTTTGTTTACAAAACGATTTTAAATCAGCAAGATCCTATCACTATTCTTTACTTGCGGCATATGACTTATTATTTATAGAAAATAATCCGGCAGGAGTAAAAGCATTTATGACTGAGATGGGATTACTGCAAAATTATTTGCGTCTTCCTCTTACTCCCGTAAGCGATGGTCTTCTTAAGAAAATACGGCAATATTTGGAGGTCACGCAGCCTCAGCCGGTAGCATAAGAATTGAAGAAGAAGGAATGCAGAATAATGAATGGGTTACCTTCGCTACTCAATATTGCTTGTTCTTTGCTCGTTATTTCTTAAACCCTTTTTTCCAAATGAAAAAAATATTTCATTCCTTCATCGCTCTTGCGTGCGTTGCCTTTGCAGTACACTCACAGGCGCAGTATAGTCTCAGGTTAATAGTTAATACGGTTGGCGCTAAGAAGCTGGATGATGTTTATGTCGCAGGTAATTTTAATAACTGGAATGCGGGGGATGCTAATTATAAATTGAAACCATTTGCCGGAGGCAGGAAAGCTATCGTAATAAAAGATATCGCTGCAGGTAGTTATGAATATAAATTCACACGCGGCGACTGGAAAAAAGTAGAAACAACAGCAAAAGGAGAAGCAGTAAAAAACCGGTTTATAAAAATTCAAAATGATACTACAGTGGAAATAGATATACCCGGATGGAGTGATGATTTTCCTGATAAACCCAAACCGAATACCGCAACTGCACAAGTGCATTTAATGGACAGCGCTTTTTTTATTCCCCAGTTGAACAGGTACCGGCGTATATGGATTTATCTTCCTAAATCATACAGCCAGTTAAAAAATAAATATTACCCTGTTCTTTATATGCAGGACGGTCAAAATTTATTTAATGAACAAACAGCAGCGTTTGGCGAATGGGGAGTTGATGAAGCGCTTGATTCTTTGCAGCAACAAACCGGTAAAGAATGTATCGTTATTGGTATTGATAATGGAGGTGCTAAAAGATTGAATGAATACTCGCCATATGATTTCAGTCTGCCTAATTCTGCCACCCCGGTAAAGGGAGAAGGAAAACAATACATGGCATTTTTAGTAAGTACACTCAAACCTTATGTAGACGCCCACTACCGTACAAAAAAAGATGAACAAAATACATTCATCGCAGGTAGCAGTATGGGTGGTCTTATCAGTGCGTATGCCATCATAGCATACCCGCATGTTTTTGGGGCCGCGGGTATTTTCTCACCCTCATTCTGGGCGTCACCGAAATTATATGAGGACGCAGCTTTATATAACTGGCCCAAAAGTTTGCACCGGTTTTATTTTTATGCAGGACGTAAAGAAGGTGAGGGGGTTGAACAGGATTTGAACCGTATGGCTGATATTATAGAAAAGAAAACGAATATAGAAGTGATCAGGCTGGTTTACCCGCTTGGGCAACATAATGAAGCCACCTGGAGAAAAGAGTTCCCTGAATTTTATAAGTGGCTCATTAAGTAAATCGGAAATCGAAAGTGGAAAATCGAAAATAGGACCGGTTCGTTTTCGATTTTTTACTTTCGATCTTCGATTTTATAGTAAATAGGTGACGCCTTCCAGGGCAAGATCAGTGTTGGAAAAAATCTCCCTTGCTTCGGTTAAAAATTCATCCAGTTTTTCATACTTACTGCTGAAATGTCCCAGTACCAGCTTTTGCACCCCCGCAGATTTTGCAATCATGGCTGCCTGTTCTGCAGTGCTGTGAAAACGATCCGTGGCCCTTTCAGAATGGATCTTTAAATAAGTTGCTTCATGATAAAGCAGGGTTACATCTTTCACTTTTTCTGCAATACTTTCTTTATACATGGTATCTGCCGCGAAAGCATAACTTTTGCCAGGAACATTGGGATTAGTTACTGATTCATTTTTAACAACAGTCCCATCCGGTTTTATATAATCTTCCCCATCTTTTAATTTTTCAAAGTAGCTGGCGGGTATATCCTGTTCTATTGCTTTATTGCGGTCGAGTTTTCTTAATCTTTTTTTCTCACGGATAATAAAACCATAACATTCGATCCTGTGAAAAACTTTAAAACATTCTATGGAGAATTTATCTGTATCAGCGATGATGGCGTCTTCTGTTAGTGCATGAAACCGCAGTGTGTAAGGCAATTTTGTATCCGCCGCATTCAGTTGTAACTGGATAATATGTTCAAGCGGTGCCGGTGCAAAGAGGTGTAAATCATTCTCTCTGCCGAGAAGTCCCATACTTGTAAGCAGCCCTATCAATCCAAAATAATGGTCGCCATGCAGGTGAGAAATAAAGATATAGTTGATGCGGCTCCTCCTTACTTTATAACGCGTTAGTTGCATTTGTGTGCCTTCACCACAATCCAGCAGGAATACCTGCTCATTTAACGTAACCGCCTGCGAAGTGGGGTGGCGGTCATAAGCAGGAATAGCAGAGTTATTACCCAAAATAGTTAAACCAAACATCGAAATTTCTATTGAAAGGACTGAGAAAGAATACCGACAATATTAAATGAAAAAATGATACCAGAAATTAACGAAGCGGAAAATTCAAAATCCAAAATTCAAAAAAGAGCACTTCTATTTTGAATTTTTAGTTTTGAATTTTGACTTTAATGCACATCAAACATAAATAGCCCTTCTCCTGCTTCTTCAGCATAATTCTCTTATCTTTCCCGTTATATTTGTCAGCAGATTTATGGCCAACAGATTAAAGCAAAAGGCACCGCCGCCACCCGACCCGGACCAGTTAAAACCTGACACAGAGGAACAGGTTACCGTGCAGGAAATTGTAAAGGATGAAAGAACTTACAAGATAGCCGGCACAATGAGCCTGCTGACGACAGTGTTTCTCTTCGTCGCATTCACTTCATATCTTTTTACCTGGCAGGAAGACCAGGATAAAGTTCACCAATTCGGGGTACAAATATTTAGTACAGACGATGTAAGAGTTAACAATCTGCTGGGTGTTCTTGGCGCCTATATAGCTCATTTATTTATTTATAAAGGTTTTGGAATTGCAGCATTTCTTTTCTGCACTTTCTTTTTTGTACTTGGAGTGAATTTATTGTTTGGTAAGAAAGTCTTTAGCCTTGCCCGCAATTTAAAATATATGCTGGCAGGCTTACTTGTCTTCAGTGTTGCACTTGCTTTTTTTACTGAACACAATGCTTTTTCTTTTGGAGGCGCGGCAGGAGAATTAATGGAATCGTGGCTGGTAAAATGGATCGGTAAAGTAGGAACAGGTTGTTTATTATTTGTTGCAGTATTCAGTTATGTGATATGGCGTTTTAATCCAACTTTTAAATTACCAGAGCGAAAAATAAAGCCTGCTGTTATTGATGAACCGCTGAATCCGGCGTTTAGTTCTGATGAATTGGATGAGGATGATGAAACTGCATTACCCCTCGGCTCCATGATAGGTGCTGAAGAAGCCATCACCAATAAATTAAAACAGGATAGCGGTAACATCACTGTTATTATGCCGGCAGAACAGTTGCATCATGATCCTTTGAATCAATTTTCTCTTGTTGAAAAAAACGCCCGGGAAGATATTTTAGAAGAGGATGAAATGGAAGACCTGGAAGAACTGCCAATAGAAGCGGAAGAAGAAGATCTGAAGACCGCAAAATTGCCGCCTCTATCTCCTGTAACGGTGATCGCTCCCAAGCCTGCGGTTAAAGAAAACATTCCTGACCTGGAATTAGAGATTAAAGAAAAGTCTGATGAAGACGAAGAGGAAATTGAACTTCCGCCCGGAAGTCTTCAAACTAATTATGAGCCGACTTTAGACCTTAAAGATTATAAATATCCTTCTCTTAATTTGCTGGAGGCTCATGGCAGTGAAAAAATAGTCCATGATCCTGCTGAACTGGATGCAAATAAAAACCAGATCATTGCGACGCTCAGTAATTATGATATTTCAATCCAGCGGATCAGTGCAACCGTTGGCCCAACCGTTACTTTATATGAAATAGTGCCTGCCCCGGGTGTACGCATAAGCCGAATCAAAAACCTGGAGGATGATATTGCCTTAAGCCTGGCCGCGCTAGGTATCCGTATCATTGCGCCCATTCCCGGCAAGGGAACAATTGGGATCGAAGTGCCCAATGTGAGGAAAACAGTGGTGAGTATGAAAACATTGCTCGCTTCAGATAAGTTTCAGAATAATAATTTCTCACTCCCGATCGCTATCGGTAAGAAGATCGATAATGAAAACTTTATAGTAGATCTTGCCAGTATGCCGCACCTGCTGATGGCAGGTGCAACGGGCCAGGGTAAGTCTGTTGGTATCAACACACTGCTGGTTTCTTTATTATACAAAAAACATCCGTCGCAACTAAAGTTCGTGTTGGTTGATCCTAAAAAAGTAGAGCTAAGTTTATACAGGGTAATTGAAAAACACTTTCTTGCAAAACTGCCAGGTGAAGAAGATGCGATCATCACTGATACAAAAAAAGTGATCTACACTTTAAATGCATTGTGTATAGAAATGGATAACCGCTACGACCTTTTGAAAGAAGCGGGATGCCGTAATATCCGTGAGTACAATGAGAAGTTTACCAAACGAAAATTAAACCCACAGAAAGGCCATCAATATCTGCCGTTTATTGTATTGGTTGTAGACGAATTTGCTGACCTGATCATGACTGCAGGAAAAGAAGTAGAAATGCCTATCGCAAGACTGGCGCAGCTTGCCCGTGCAGTTGGTATTCACCTGATCATTGCTACGCAAAGGCCTTCTGTTAATATTATTACAGGAACGATCAAAGCAAACTTCCCTGCACGTATAGCATTTAAGGTGTCTTCGAAAATTGACAGCCGTACAATTCTTGATGCCGGTGGTGCAGAACAATTAATTGGTAAAGGAGATATGCTGATCAGTTATAACGGAGAGATCACAAGGTTGCAATGTGCTTTTGTTGATACTCCTGAAGTAGAAAAAATTTGCGAATTTATCGGCGATCAGCGTGGATACCCCCAGGCCTTTCTTTTACCTGAATACGTAGATGAAAAAGACCAGGAAGGAAGGGACTTCGATCTTTCAGATCGTGATCCTTTATTTGAAGATGCGGCAAGATTGATCGTACAAAATCAAACCGGGAGCACTTCATTAATTCAACGGAGAATGAAACTCGGTTATAACAGGGCAGGGCGATTGATGGATCAACTGGAAGCGGCCGGCATTGTAGGGCCCAATCTGGGTAGTAAAGTTAGAGAGGTGCATGTTAAGACAGAATCTGATCTTGCTGAAATACTCACCCAACTGGGTTAACTTTTTTATACCGTTAAACGTTGCTCTTGATACGCCGTCTTACTGGCACTGCAATTGTTATCTTTGCATAATTAAATAACAACCAATGAAAAAATTTTTCGGATCGATGGTTTTGCTTGGATTATTCCTTACGGGCTTTGCTCAGAATGATCCACAGGCAAAAAAGATATTGGATGATGTAAGTAGCCGGGTAAAAGGTTTTAAAGGTATCACTGCCGATTTCTCTTATATAACAAAAGACCGCAAAAACATTAAAAGGAATTCGGTTATCGGTAAAATTTCCATTAAAGGACAAAAATATTTTATTAAGCAAGGAAGTACTGAAATATATTCAGACGGAAATAAATCCTGGAATTTTAATGGCGACAAAGAGGTTACTGTTTCAGATATAGATAATGATAGCCATACCTTATCTCCGCAACGATTACTCACTAATTTTTATGATAAAGATTTTACGTCAAAGCTGGTGAGTTCTGCTGGCAGCACTTACCAGATACTAATGATGCCTGTTGATAAACGAAAGAATTTCAAACAGGTTACGGTTTTTGTCGACAAGGCTAAAAAACTCATCACAAAAGCACAGGTGATTGATAAGAGTGATAATAAAATTGAATTTGATCTGCGGAATGTGAATACTAATGCCGCATTGCCTGATAGCCGTTTTACCTTCGATACAAAAAAACATCCCGGAGTGGAGGTGATAGAGCAGTAATTTTTATGTTGATTTTTTATATTGAATGCTGAATGAATTTTTTTTGTTCAGCATTATTTTTTTAAGGACTCCATTCAACATTTAACCTTCAACATAATCCTCATTGTTTTTCCCATTAATTTGATGCATTTTTACGGCGGTATGCGAAAGATAATTATTACAATCGATGGTTTTTCTTCCTGTGGTAAAAGCACCCTGGCAAGGGAACTGGCAAAAGAGCTGAATTATACATTTATAGATAGCGGCGCCATGTACAGGGCGATAACGCTGTATTTTCTCAGGAATCACATGGACTGGAGCAAAACAAAGAACGTGACTGAAGCATTGCAAAATATCAATCTCGATTTTCATTTGAATATTAATACAGGTATTGCCGATATGCATTTGAATGATGAAAATGTTGAGATGCTGATCAGGGATATGCTTATAAATGAAAGCGTAAGTGAAGTGGCGGCTATTAAGGAAGTGAGAGAATTTGCAGTTGATCAGCAGCAAAAAATGGGTAAGAGAAAAGGAATAGTGATGGATGGAAGGGATATTGGAACAACTGTTTTTCCAAGAGCCGAACTGAAAATATTCGTTACCGCTGACCCTGCCGTAAGAGTTGAAAGACGCTTTAAAGAATTGTTTGAAAAAAATCCCCTGATAACTATTGAAGAAGTAAGAAGCAATTTAGAAATGCGTGATTATATTGATAGTAACCGGGAAGTAAGTCCCTTGCGAAAAGCGGATGATGCAGTGATACTTGATAACAGCAATCTTACAAAGAAAGAACAGCTGGATATTGCGCTAAACTGGGCAAATGAAAAGCTGGAAGCCCTGGTCTAAGCTTCCATATATTCTTTCTCTATCCCTTCAAGTTTTTCGCTTACAAAAAAGAAAGAAGCTATTTTTTCGATTACGTCTTCTACCAGCGCATCAGGGCAACTGGCGCCACTTGTAACCAATATCTTTACGGGTTCTTTTGAAGGAATAAATTCAAAAAAATGTTTTTCTTCTTTAGTTCGCCAGTTACAATTAATGATCTCATTTTTTGAAATGATCTTATCAGGCGAATTGATAAAGTAAGTAGGTAATTTGCTTTCACAAAGTTCAACAAGGTGAGAAGTATTGCTGCTGTTATACCCCCCGATTACAACGGCAAGGTCACCATGAATTTCAAGTAAGCCCGCAGCAGCAGTTTGATTATCATAGGTAGCATAGCATAAGGTATCTCTTGTATCAGCAAAATGTTCATTCAGCCTGCTTTCATCCAGGTTATACTTTTTCTTCATTATACTTTTAAGATAATCGGCTATAGCCTGCGTGTCTGATGCAAGCTGCGTCGTTTGATTTACGACACCGATACGGGAAAGGTCTTTATCAATATCAAAACCCGGGGAAAACCTGCCTTTGAATTTTTCGTAAAAATCTTCAGATCTTTTTTCACCAGTAATGTATTTTCCAAGTTCAATGGCTTCGGCCATATCATTCACAACTATGGTTGGCGTTTTGGATGAAGCGTGAGAAAATGTAGCTCTCGTTTCTTCGTGTCTTGGTTTGCCATGCACTACAATACTGTAACCCCGGGAAGCAATTTGTTCACTGCGGTTCCAGACCTTTTCAACAAATGGACATGTTGTGTTATAGTTTTCAATATGAATTCCTTTTTCTCTTAAAACTGATTCAATCTGAAGCGTAGTTCCAAAAGCAGGGATAAGAACGATATCATCTGCGGAAAGGGTGTCAAAAGGAATTAATTGTTTGCCATTTGTGTCCTGTAAAAACTGAACACCTTTTGCCTGGAGGTCAGCATTTACCTGTGGATTATGGATCATTTCACTCAAAAGAAAAATTCTTTTGCCCGGGTTCTCATCAATTGTTGTGAAAGCTATTTCAATTGCGTTCTCAACACCATAACAAAAGCCAAAATGCCGGGCAAGGTAAAATTGCACGGGACCGAGATCCAGCAAAGTAGGAGAGAAATCCTTTTTTAATTTATCATCCTGCTTGCGCTTATTTTTTATTGCGCTTACAAGGCTGCTGCGATAAATATTGGGGACATTAAATTGCTTCATAATTACAGGCGCAAAGGTAGTAAGTTTTACTATGTGCGAACTGTGAAGGTTGCATCACCACATCATGGAATGTTAAAGCTTGCGTGTAATGTCGTACCGCCTGTATGAAGTCATTTTGTGCCGGCCTTCCCTTTTAAGTCCCAATGATCTTTTATCTTTTTTCCATCAGCAGTAAATTTTAAAACCCGTGAATATCGTTCGCCCTTAATTGATCCATTTTCCTGCTTTTTCCCGATAAACAATAAAATGGGGTAACCGTTTTCATCAGTTTGAAAAGACAGATCTTTTTCTGCGAACCGCATACTTAACAATGATGATGGTTCAAACTGTTTATCCAGCTTCCTGATCAATCTTTCATTTAATGCCATTGCCGCAGTTTATTTAATCATCCTGTAATTATTATGCCAGCAGCCTGGTTCAATGGTCTGATAGTTGAGTTTTACTTTAAATTATTCACTTAAATAAATTGATATGAAAACCGAGGATAGGAACGTTCGAAATGATAGCAGGGAAAATGAAATGACAAATGATAACATGCGAGACAGGGGTATGCCTGCAAATGAATCTTTTCGCGGTGTTGAAATGGATGATGAGTCCGTATTGTATGAAAAAAATAGGGAAGAGAATGACATCGATGATCCTGAATTAGATGAAATAGAGTGGGACGACGATAGTGAAACTGAGGCTTCAGGAACAACAGGAAAGGGTAGCTCGGGAAATGAAGAGAAAGATGCAGTCTGATAAAAAGCTAAGTTTTTACTTAGCTTTTTATTCAAAATCAACAAGATCAATAATTTCTTTCAGGTATTTTTCGTCGGTTTCATCAAATGCGCTTAGTTCATCACTATCCGCATCTAAAACCGCCACCACATTTCCGTCCACCATAACGGGTATTACAATTTCAGATCTTGCTCTGCTGCTGCATGCGATATGCCCGGGAAATCGTTCAACATCCGCAACGATCAGTGTTTCTGCCTTTTCCCACGAAGTTCCGCAAACACCTCTTCCTTTTCTGATGCGGGTACATGCGATGGGACCCTGGAACGGACCTAGAACTAATTCATCATTTTTAACAATATAGAAACCGATCCATAGCCAGTTGAATTGCTCTTTTAAAGAAGCGGTTATATTACCGAGATTAGCAATAAAGTCGTCCTCGCCTGTTAAAAGCGCCCTTACCTGCGGAATAAGGGACTGATATTGTTCTTTTTTGGTTCCTTTTTGTATTAACAGGTCTTCGGCCATCTTTATAATTTGTTCAAAGTTAATAGGTCAGAGTGTCAAAGTTATTTTGTTGGTCTGATACTTGCAAAATCCCATATAGAACAAAAAACGATTTCATGATTAAAGCGGGCATTTTTCTTTTTGTGATTTTTATTGTTGTGGCATTTGCGGTGCAGGGCTCAGCAGGAATTTTACCCAGGGCGCAGGCAAACAATTTGGACACAGTTCCTGAAAGAGCGGTGTATAAAGATTTAAATACCGGCCGGGTTATCCAGGTTTTTTATAACAGGCGTGATATGCGTGCTTATAACATAAGAACGAAAGACCCGCTTCAGTTTTATGTAAATACAACCACCGGTGATACATTATATGGACGTGGAGAGTTAGTCGTGAACGGATACCTCGTAAAGGGACCAGATGGACGTTATACCTGGGATACTGATAAAGTAGATGTAAGAGAGGAAGAAATAAAAATTAAAGACGGCAATAAAAAAATTGTTATTGAAGATGATAAGATGAAAATAAAAGACACGGATATGAAAATGAAGATGAAGGTTAAAGGGGAGTGATTTTTAAATTAATAATTAAAAATTATTAATTTATCGAACCCTTCCCTGCCGCTGTACTATAAAAGCGATCAGTTCATCCTGGTCAATTCCTGCACGGTTACAGGCATCGGCAATATCTTCACGACTTACATTTGCAGCGAAAGTTTTTTCTTTCAATCTTTTTTTTACACCTTTTACATCCATGCCTTCATACCCGTTAGGACGCATAAGTGAATACGCATGTATAAGGCCTGAAAGTTCATCAAAAGCATAGAGCATTTTATCCATCTCCGTTTCAGGTTCTACACCAAAATGAGCATGGCCATGTGATGCGATCGCCCGGATAATTTCGGGGTCCGCCTGACGACGCTCCAGTTCCTCAATGATCTTTTTACAATGCTGATCGGGCCACTGATCCCAGTCCGCATCGTGTAAAAGTCCGGCCATTTCCCATCGCCATTGTGTTTCTTCGTCCAATGATAATTTTTCACCGGCCCATGCTTTCATCAATGCAGCCACTTGTTTCATATGTAGTTGAAGGCGTGGATTTAAAACCCAGGAATTGAAAAGTTCAGATGCTTCTTCCCTGGATAAAACTTTTCCTTTATTAGACGGGTCTCCAAATTCTGTACGGCCTAATTGCAGTGACATGATCTTTATTTATTGCAAAATAATGTAAACAAATCCAGCTTGTTCAAATGGCTTAATAATTGTCTGTTTATTATAAACACCGCAATTATGGAAAACAATAAATATAGCCAGCTGCCCAATGAAAGCGCCGGGGCAGACTATAATCCTACAGCCAGGAATTTCGACAGACCCTTAGATGAAAAAGGCGAGTATGAAGGACTGGAGGAACAAAATCAGCCTGTAAAGAATAATGACAAACCGGTTGATAAAAAAGATGAGCCAATGGATATCAGCGGAACCGGCAGCAATTTTGAAGAAAGCGATTTTGTGGCCGTACCAGATAAGGAATAATAAAGAAATTGAAGATCAAAATTTAAAATTGAAAAGGCAGGTGTCTGATTTCGATTTCTATTAATATTTTCCGCTATCTACTTTATGAATGAAATCAATCACGCCTGTCATAAATATTTTTTGATCATCCCACATACTTAAATGGCTTCCATTAGGACAGTAGAGGTAGTAGCCGTTCTTCATTTGTTCGCTCATCCATTTCATGTGTTCAGGATCCATGGTGTCAAATTTGGCGCCCACGGTTAAAGCAGGAACAGTAATTTTTTTTATTTCTTTTGTACGATCCCAGGTAAGCAGCCTGCCACCTGTTTTAAATTCACTGGGCCCCTGCATCATCACATAAATTTCTTCATTCACATGTTTAAATGCACGCATTACGGCGTCGGGCCATTCGGGTAAGCGGCAAAGATGTTTGGTGTAGTATTCATTAAAAACCAAAGACTGGTAGGTGGAGTCTTTATACTTGCCAAGTGTTTCATATGCCTGTAATGAATCTACCAATGTTTTTCTCATCTGGGTTCTTAGCACGGCATTATATTTTTCATATGATGAAATGCTGGCCATCATATTACAAATGATCAATCCTTTTAAATTCTGCTGGTATTTTAGTGCATATTCCATTGCCAGGATGCCGCCCCATGAATTGCCAAGAAGATAGAAATTATCTTTATCAAGTTTTAATGCTTTCCTCACCTGTTCTACTTCCTCAACAAACCTTTCGGTTGTCCACAAGCTGCTATCCTTAGGCTGATCAGAATAAAATGAACCCAGTTGATCATATTCAATCATTTCAAATCCTTCCTTAGGAAAAAAGCTTTCAAAGCATTCCATGTATTCATGTGTCATTGCTGGTCCGCCATGCAGGAGCAAGACTTTGATACGAGGATTATTACCGATGTCTTTTGTCCATACTTTAAAAATTCCAACAGCGGTTTGTATGGGAATCATTCTAACGCCTGCAGACTGTACGCCTGAATCTTTTAAAGCGAAATAATTATCGAGTGAAGGGGCTTCGGAAGGGCTCTTACAACTTAAAGCAGCAAGTAGTATACATAAAAGCGCCAGGTGAATTTTTCTCATGAGTTTATGGTTACCCTGTAAATTAATGATAAGTCAGTTAAAAGTTGAAATCGTCTTCGACCCGGGGAGGTTTGCAGTTTGGAGTGAAAATTGAAAGTAAAATGTAAACACTTGAGTATGATACAGGAAAAGTCTAATGAAGCTACCCAAAATCGCCCCGAAGGTGACCGCACCATGGATGCCGGCCTGGTGAAAATCGATATACCTGATTTTATTCGGAAGATCAAAGACGAAGATGCCTGGATGAAGAATGACCGCAACGCAATGACGGTTTTCAAAACAACCGATGCCACCATCGTTATAATTGCTTTGCGTAAAGACGCTGAATTAAAACCGCATGCTGACAGAGGCATTGTTACCCTCCAGGTAATTGATGGCGCCGTAGATTTTTGCAGCGACGGGGATAAGATTGAACTTAAACCTGGCGGAATGGCCGTTGCACATAAAGAAATAACCCATTGGGCCATTGCAAAAGAAGATAGCGTTGTATTAATGACTTCCACAGGTTCGTGATTTTTTATATATTGTTATAGTAAACCCTATAACATGAAGGCCTTATATTGTTTAGTAATCATTTTATGCAGCTACGTTCATATTTCTGCGCAGGGGGTAAAGACGAAAGTTAGTCTTGATGCGAGTACACTTGTATTTGATTCGACGGGCATGCAATATCCTTATGCTATCTGGACCAAATTGTTGCAAACAGGGGAATTCTCGGTGAAGAAGAATTCTATTACATCTGATACTTTCTATTTGTACCAACTAAACCCGGCTGAAAAAGAAAAGAGGAAAAGTATTGCACTTTCCGTAAAACCACCGGAGTCAAAGTTTTTTGTTACGGGGGATAAGTTCACCACGTTTAAGACCACCGATATAGATAAAAAAAAGATTAACCTGAATGAACTTCAATCTAAAATTGTGGTGATAAATTTTTGGTTTATTGATTGTCCGCCGTGTCGTGCAGAAATTCCCCAGCTCAATAAAATCGTTAACCAGTATAAGGATAACAATAATGTTGTTTTTTTAGCTATTGCCTTAGATGATAAAAGCAGTTTAAAGGAATTTCTTAAAGCTTCTCCTTACAATTACGATATTATAGATGATGGAAGATGGCTCGCTATGAAGTATGGAGTCAATCTATTTCCGACACATGTTATTGTTGATCCTGCGGGTAACATCAGGTTTCATACCTCCGGTTTCGGTTCAGGTACTGTTGCATGGATAGAGAAAACCATTAATGAATTACTTCAGCAGAAAAATATTTCTTCTGCAAGTGTTACAAATTAAATCTCTACTTGCTTTTTTTTAGAATGCAGTTTACAATAATTTATTTCAGGCATTGAGCAAACATTTGTTTGCCTGCCTGCTTCTGTGTAATGTGAAACATTATGTTCTCGCAGGTATAATCCAGTTTCAAAGTATCACTTTTCATCCGCAAAATTATTCGCAGTTTTTAATTCTGGCATTCCTTTAGTCATACTTAATGTTATTATTCACTCATTGATTTGCTATGCTCAGAAAGAAAAATAAGCCGCTTGATATTTTTGCAGTCACCTCGGGAATATGGGGAATGAAGGACGTTTTTGTAAATGTATATATGATTGCTGATAATACTGCTGCTAATTGGGTGCTGGTGGATGCCGGACTAAAATGGTCTGCCCATAAAATAAAAAAAATGGCCCGCATGTTATTCGGTGCACAGAGTAAGCCGTCTGCAATTATTTTAACACATGGACATTTTGATCACGTGGGTGCAGTTGCGCAGTTAGCGGAAGAATGGGATGTGCCTGTTTATGCGCATCAGTTGGAATGGCCGTATTTATCAGGTAAATCTAAATATCCTCCGCCTGACCCAACAGTTGGAGGTGGCCTTATGGCATCGATGGCGTGGATGTATCCAAGAGGGCCGATCAACATTTGTAACCGATTAAAATTATTGTCTGAAGATGGATCTATTCCTGAGCTTCCTGAATGGCAGTATTATCATACACCGGGACATGCGCCCGGACATATCAGCCTGTTTCGTGAAAAGGACCGGACACTTATTTCAGGCGACGCATTTGTAACCACTAAACAGGAATCACTACTTTCTGTAATGACACAAAAACACGAAGTAAATGGTCCCCCAAAATACTTTACCATCGACTGGAATGCTTCTTATCATTCAGTAAAAAGATTAGCGGATCTAAAACCGGAAGCAGTTGGTGCCGGGCATGGTAAGCCAATTTATGGAGAAGAGTTGCGGGATTCTTTAGCGGAACTTCTCGCAAATTTTAGCGAGGATGCAGTGCCAGCAAAAGGACGATACGTAAACGATCCAGCACTTACGAATGAACATGGAGTAGTATATGTGCCACCTTCAAAAGCGGCGACAGTTTCTAAGTACGTAATAGCGATTGCTGCAATTGCAATAGTAGGATTAGTCGCCTGGAAAAATAGAAAAAAACTAATCTTTTCTAAATTCTAAATTCTAAAATCGAAAGGCGAAATCGATTTTCCATTTTCGATTTTTTATTTTTCTGACCTTATATCTCTGATAATTTTTTCTGCGTGTTCTCTTGAATTTTCGATAAAGAGACTGTGAGTGTCCATGCCTCCGCAAATAACTCCGGCGATATAAATGCCAGGTACATTTGTTTCAAAAGTTTCATCATTGTAAACAGGTTTTTTTATTTCATCATCACTTAATCTTATACCAATGCTTTCAAGAAAACCAAGATTGGGCTGATATCCTGTCATTGCAAGCACCCAATCATTTTTTATTGTGATGAGTCCTTCGGGTGTATTGATGTCTGCTTCATGCGTTTTTATTTCTTTTATTGTTGAATTGAAATATGCTTTTATCGATCCTTCCTTAATCCTGTTTTCAATATCTGGCCTCACCCAATACTTTACTCTTTTTCCAATCTCTGCATTGCGAATCACCATAGTTACTCTTGCGCCTTTTCGCCAGGTTTCTAAAGCAGCATCTACCGCAGAATTCATCGCCCCGATTACGATCACATCCTGGAACGCATAAAAATGCGGGTCGTCGTAATAGTGTTTCACTTTCGGCAAGTTCTCACCAGGAACATTCAGCGGAAACGGAATGTCATAAAAGCCAGTTGAAATAATAATGTTCAGCGCTTTATAAGTTGTTTTGCCGGTTACTATTTCTTTTACAGGATTTTTTGAATTGATATACTCTGCTTTTTCGAACAGGTGAATATCTAACTGGTAAGATTGTGCAACACGCCGGTAATATTCGAGTGCCTCGCTTCTTGCTGGCTTGGGATTATTACTTACAAAAGGAACATTGCCGATCTCCAGCCTTTCAGAAGTAGAAAAGAATGTCATGTTAACCGGGTAATGATAAAGTGAATTAACAAGACATCCTTTTTCAAGAATCAGATATTTCAATCCTGCTTTTTTCGCTTCAATGCCACAGGCAAGACCAATTGGTCCGCCACCAACTATAACAACATCAAACTCATCTTTTGAATTCATTTTATAAAACTATAGGATCGAAATAAAAACAGCCGCAATATTTGCGGCTGTTTTTTATAAGATCATTTTTTAATTAAGCTTGATCACTTTTACGGTTTGTTTTTTTGTTCCCTGCTCGACCTCAATAAAGTAAGTGCCGCCTTTCAGGTTGCCACCTATCATTACATCGTTCCTGCCGGTTATATTCTTTTTCATTTCACGTAATCTTCCGCTTTCATCCGTAATGCGTATGGTTACCGGATCTGGTGAAGAAGTTTCTACGTGAACCATGAATACGCTGATCGAAGGGTTAGGCTTCACGCTCACATTCAGGCTTGAGCTTGTCTTCTCATCTACCCGGATAGAAAGTTTGTTCATACTGTTAACAGGAGCTGGAGAATTTCCTCTCGCACTGTTGTTAATTGTGCAGTTACCCAGGTATCCACCATTTTTTAGTTGTGCAGGTACAGCGTTCGAACTAACAGATATTTCGTGTCCAGAATGACATATAGTTACCTTATCGTTTTTATTACCGGATCTCACATCAACAACCTGTATTGTCTGAGTAATGGATGCCTGGCACCCAGCTGCATCAGTAATGGTTACAGTGTAAGTAGTCGTTGTAACAGGAGACGCATTTGTTGATGCTGTATTAAAACTGCTAAGTGATGAAACGGTATTCCATGTATAAGTATAAGGCGCAGTACCACCGGTTGCTGTTGCTTTTAAAGAAACAGTTTGAGGCCCGTATCCAAGATAGATCGTATAAGCTGATCCGCCGGGAGCAACCGTATAAACAGGGTTAACGACAATAGATGCATTGAGTGCGGCATTTACATTAACGGTTGTTGAAGCAGTAGAAATATTTCCATGTATATCCGTTACGGTCCATACAATTGTACTTGTACCGGTATTAAATCCGCCGCTTGCATTATATCCTGAACCACTACGGCTTGTAGCACCTGTTATTACATAAGAAACTGAGTCCATACCACAATTATCTGTTGCTGTAGCAGCAGGTATTGTATAAGTTCCCGATGTACTATTACATGTATTTACAACAGGGATTGCTGTAACCAAAGGAGGCTGGTTATCCGTTATAGTTATCGTAAAGCCAGAGGAAGAACTATTGCCATTTTCATCTTTTGCAGTAACAACGATTGTTGTAACCCCTTCAGGGAAAGCTGTGCCCGGAGCCTGGCTGTAATTGATAGTTACTGGGCCGTTGCAATTATCAGTGGCAGTAGCGGAGAAATTCACGACTGCATTGCATACTCCCGGATCAGTATTTTTATTAATAGCAACAGGCACTGTAATTACGGGAGCCGTTGCATCATGAACAATAACACGTTGGTTTTGCGTAGTCACATTTCCGTTATGATCATCAAAGATCCAGGTAATAGTATGAGTACCCTGGCTGTTGTACGATAACGGATCTGTGGTTGTACCGGTAATGATACCTGCACAATTATCTGTTGCAGCAGGTGTGGTTGCTGTAGCGGAACATTCGCCAGTTACATCTGGTAGTTCAGCAACATTCGGTACCGGTAAAACATGATCTTCAACGGTAACGCTTATTGCATTAGAAACAGCGAAACAACTATTTGAATTAGTGATTTTCACGCTGTAATTACCGGTGGATGTTGCCGTGAAAGAAGGCAGGCCTCCCGTTAAAGGATTTCCCTTTAATAACCATTGATAAGTATCAATCGATCCGCTTCCTGCATCAGCTTCAGTTGTGAGATTGACGCCACTGCCCGGACATACAGAAGTTGGGCCTGCAGCAGTTATCGCTACTGAAGGAGAAGTATTAATCGTTAAGTGAAGTGTTACCGTTGAATCGCATCCTGCAGCATTTGTGAAAACATGTGTTGCAGTTGCAGAGGAGGTGTATGTATTACCATACCATGTAAAACGATCACACGCCACCGCTGTTGTGTCTCCAGTTGTTGGCTGCTTAATGGTAAGATGTAATGTAACCGTGGAGTCGCAACCGCCATCGGTTCTGAATGTTGCTGAGGCTGTGGTTGAAGCAGTATAGGTTGTTCCGTTCCAGGTATAGTTACTGCATGCGCTGACAGTAATGTCATTTGCAATGCTGCATATCCTGGTATACCAAACCGGGGAAGTTACAATGTGAATATTACCGTTTAAGATATCAGCATAATAATAACCAGTTGAATTAACAGGTAAATTATTATCAACGAACTGCAGTGAATTCCCAATCACAGAATCAACTTTAACAGGCAATATTCCAGAGCCAGGAACACC
>JAQBNK010000154.1 GCA_028288595.1 Chitinophagaceae bacterium | reverse complement strand
TAACCACCTTGTCCAGCCCGATGACATGGACCCACCGTAAGCATCCCAGAGGGCAATGCGGGACGGCGATATTTTCTTGATACCCGCAGGACGTTTTGTTATCCCTGTTATATCGCCACCCAAATTATTTACAGATTTTTCTACAATTGTTTTTGCTTTAGCAGATGAGGGAATAAAGAAATCACCATTTTTTTCGGAGCGATAAACTTCTGTACCTGCATTCAATAAATCATTAACGATGATGAATGAATTGTTTGCTGCAGCATTCAATACATATCCTGCATTAGTGCTGCCATTTATTTTTCCCGGCGCCATTTGAAGTTCGCCGTAAGGGATTCGTTGAAAAGGACCGTTGAAATCATTCATGATCCTGTCGAACTGTGTTCCTGTAGAATAAGCTAATGTCCATCCTGCAGCATCATAAGGTGCAATAGGAGGTCCGCCGGGATATTGAAAATCATTAGGATGATCCTGTGGTTCAAACATGTCAACTACATGCGGACGAAAAGCCTGGTTGGTTTTTACGATATAAGATCCTGCAGGATAATTTTTGCCCTGCACCATAAATGCACTGTTTGCTTTTTCAACAAGAACACCGGCTCTTATTAATGCATTGATGAATTTGATTGCGGTCGGAAAATCTGCCTGGTCCGAAGGAATAATATAACCTCTTGCATCTTTCAAGGCGGGGTTCTTCATTACCGAATCATAATATTTTACCGGGATATTGTTGCTTGCAAATTGTCTTCCCCCTGCAGAGTCGGGATTACTATTACCAGCAGGTCTTCTTATATTTTTCTGATCGTTTTGATACGATTGATTTATTGCTTCCACTTTTTTTGGTGAAAGCGTCCAGTAATCTTTACTTCCGCGTTCAATAGAATTTTTACCCATGCGATAAATATTATACAACACTTCATCGTGGTGACGTGCGGCATAATCAAGCACTGCATAATTTAAGGAAACAGAATAATCGATCGACTGCCGGAAATGCCATTTCTGCGGCGTTACAGGATAAGGTGTTGCGCCGTTAGGAATTAATCTTTGCGGAACCAACGGAATATCCATTGGTGTTGGATTACCAATAATTTCTGTTAACAAACCAATTGTGTTATGGAAATAAGTGATGGTTCTTAAACCGCCATTGTACCAGGTAGAATAAACTGAACCTGCACGTTCTGTATAACCAGGTTTGTCTTCTGCGTTCAGCCTGCTCACCATCGCTGCACCAACGGCATCCAAACTTGTCATAACCAAAGGATCAAAAACATAATTGAAAGGATCGCGGTAAGGGGGGCCCGCAACAACAGAACCATCGGGACCTGCCTGGTGATGATTGTACATGATCTGCGGGAACCACTCCACGAATAATTGCCTGTTGATATTTTGTGTTTCCGGCATGTTAGCCATGAAGAAATCGCGGTTGTTATCGTGACCAACATATTTCTGGTAAAGTCTTGGCAAACCATTCAATGATCTTTTTTCGGGTTGCGGGTTACGCATGTACCAGTTTGATACAAGCTCCTGTCCATCGGGGTTTGCATGTGTCATGAGGATGATCACATTATCTAACAATCTTAAAGTTTCAGGATCTTTCCTGCTGAGTAACTGGTAAGCAGTTTCTATTAGCTGGTGTGCGCCTACGGTTTCTGTTGCGTGTAAACCGCCGTCTATCCATACAACGGGTTTGCCTTCAGCTGCGAGAGCCCGTGCTTCCGCTTCTGTAAGTCCTTCTGCATGTGCGAGCTTTTGTGAAATTTCTTTATAGTGATCGAGATTTTTAAGATTGGCAGGAGAAGACACGATCATCATAAACTGGTCCCTGCCTTCTGCTGTTTTACCGATAACGGTATATTTTGCACGGTCGGAAGCAGCAGCGATTTTTTTAAAGTAGGCTTCCGTTTGCGTGTAGGTTGCAAGATTATAATCATCGCCTATTGTAAAACCAAAATGTTCTTTTGGGGACGGAATATTTTGAGCGATAGAAAAAGTGAATGATACCAATACAAGAATGAAGCAGAGTAATTTTTGGGGTGACATCGGGCAGTAATTATTTGAGGGATAAATATAAGTCAGCGCAGGAACTATTAAGATTTCGTTCGGTTATTTCTTTTTTGAAAGCGTTTTCTTTTCTCTTTTTGCTGCTGATATTGATTTGGTAATGGTAACACCTTCCATCAATTGTTTTGGGTCCTTCAGTTTTGCGATGCAGCAAATTGGAAACAAAAATGCCGGGATATGTTCCGCGGCCTGTCCCAAATAAATCTTAAAAATTCCCGAAACTTAGTCAGAATGCATTCTAAAGGTCATTGTCTCCATTGGCAACATTACCTTCGCAGCCTAATTCTGTTTATGCTGACAACCCCGCTAAAAAAACCTTTATTCTTTTTATTGTCCCTCGCATCTTTTCTCGTTTTTAGTAGTGCCATAAAAGCACAGGAAACAACATCCTTAAAAATAAGATTGATAACTGCCGGAAGGGAAGCTCTTCCTTTCGTTACCATAGAAGTACTTCGGCTGGCAGACACGACAAATGTTTTACGAAAAGTCTCCGACAGTACGGGAACTGCCAGTTTTAAATTGAACGCGGGAAATTATATTGTTCGTGTTTCACCGGTTAATTATAAACCGATTGAAAAAGGAATTACGGTTAAAAACTCACCACTATTTATTACACTTACAGCAGAATCATTACCCAAAAATTTAGAAGGTGTTGTAGTAACATCCCGCAAACCTTTAATGCGGCAGGAAGATGATAAAACAATTGTTGATCCTGAGAACCTGGCTTCGAGTTCTACCAACGCTTACGAGATCATGGAAAAAATACCGGGTCTTTTTGTTGACCAGGATGGGAATATTTATTTAAGCAGTACTACCCCGGCTACAATTTATATTAATGGACGCGAACAAAAAATGAGCGCCTCGGATGTTGCTACCATGCTGAAGAGTTTACCTCCTAACGCGATTGCCAGCATAGAAATATTACGCACACCTTCTGCAAAATATGACGCCTCAGGAAGCGGGGGTATTGTAAATGTTGTTTTGAAAAAAGGTGTAAGGATCGGATTGACCGGGAGTGTTACTGCGGGTATGAACCAGGGTCGATATGGGAACCAGTTCCTTGGTTTTAACCTCAATAACAATAATGGTTCTCTTACATCTTATTTAAATGTTCAGTACAGTCACCGCAAAACTTATGAGCAGGTAAAAACAGACCGGCATTTTGCCCCGGATTCTTTGCTGAGCCAGGATGCATTAACGCTTTACCCGGCGAGTAGTTTTTATGCGGGTTATGGTGCGGCTTACCAGTTGAATAAAAAATGGGAGATCAGTTTTGATGGACGTTTTGGAATCAATAATTCGCATAACAGCAGTAATAACCCGTCTGTGATCAGCAAGATCAGTACAGGCGCTATTATCACCAGCAATAATGCATCGGTAAATAATAGCGGCAGCAACCTGAATACGAATGAATCGGTTTCACTGAAATATAAAATGGATAGTATTGGCTCGGAATGGTCTACCGATGTGTCTTATACTTATGCGCCGGTAAAAAATAACCAGTCATACTATACAGTTTTTTACCAGCCTGCCTTATCGCCGCAAAGTGGCGACGGTAATACCGATAACAGGCTGCATTTTTTTTCTGCCCAGTCAAATTTTATTAAAAAATTTGCGCACCAGTTTACTTTCGAAACGGGAGTTAAAACTTCTGATGTTTCATTCGATGGAAAAGCGGATTATTTCCGGAACACAAACGGGACGAGAGCGAAAGATAATGGCCGGACAAGCGCTTATCATTATACGGAAAATATTCATTCCGCTTATTTACAGGGATCTAAAAGTTTTTCAGGGATTGTTGTGAAGCTGGGGGTGCGTGCAGAGAATACGAATATGAAAGGAAAACAAATAGTTCCTTCTGATACATCATTTACTTTAAAGAGAACGGACCTGTTTCCGTATATCTATATCAGCCGCAGTTTGATGAAGATCATGGGTTACGATCTGCGGGCCTATCTTGTTTATAGAAGAACGATCACACGCCCCGGTTATGATAACCTGAACCCGTTTTCAAGATATGTTGACCATTATTTATCTGAATCCTGAAATCCTTCTTTACGTCCGCAGTTAACGCAAAACTACGAGGCGAATATTTCGGTTGATGAGCGGCCCATATTTGCGATCGGTGTGAATGAAACGAAAGATATTTTTAACC
>JAQBNK010000149.1 GCA_028288595.1 Chitinophagaceae bacterium | reverse complement strand
CGGAACCTTCAATACTTTAGCTATCTGCTCCAACAATTCTGGCTCAATCACTTCCTTCTGTTCGAGTAAGGAGACCTTGCGCTGGTTCCAGTCCTCCCCCAATTCCAAAGCCAGTGCTTCCTGTTTTATCCCCCACATCTCGCGGAATCGCTTTACATTTCTTCCCTGGTGAATTGTCTTTTCCATAAGCAAAAATTAGTATACACAAATATAACAAACTACCGCGCTACCATAGCGGTAATTTACCGGCATTTCCCAATAAATTATCGCCAATGAATTTAGGATAGTGGAGTGGCGCGCAGGAAATTCAGTAATCAATTCAGCAGTATGGTTACTGATCAAAAAAAGTCCGCGTTCACTATTCCTTTGGAGGATGAAACGTGTAAACTATCCATAGAGCAGCTTTCAAAATACAAGGGCCCGACCAGTAAAAGACATGAATGGCCGTGTCCCTCACTACAATTCATTTCTTTTAAAAACGGCGAGCTTCATTTACTCAACAGCAGCGAAGGCAAATCGTTTAACCTCATCCTGTCGGTTTGCAAGCAACATTTAAATATCATGTGCAGTTGCGGTAATACTTCAGCGCACCTATGCGAACACGCCTATTCCGCTGTATGGGAGATCCTCTGGCACAACAGGGAAAATTATTTCCGCAAACTATTGCCTGAAGGCAGCCTTGCTCTTGCCTTCCAATATCCCAGGTATTTTGACAAGAAAGAATCGAAGACAGGCATCGACACTGCACCACGCGCAGAACTTGGACCGGTATATCAACTTACAGAAGGATTTCAAAACATGGACCTGCATGATTCACTTGCTCTGCCCGGAGAAGAGAAATGCAGCAGCCATGCTCCCGGAGAAGGCCTGGGCTACATGATCCTTCTTCCTTACCGCAGGAAGATGTTTCCTGCTATCGTACCCTGCTCAGGAAAGTTAAATCTTCAAGGAACCGAAATTAAAAGCTGGGACAGTTTTGAGACCGCCTTAAAAAAATCCCAGAAAGCACCAAGCACTGAAAGTCAAAAAAAATTGAACCTGGCAGCCCACGATTTATGGAAGCTCGTGGAAAAAATACCCGGGTGGATGCTCATACAAGAAGAGGACACTGACCCAAAACCACCACTCAAAAAAATTTTCGACCTGTGGGAACAAGCGTTGCCTTTATTAAAAAAACAGCAACTGGTTTACGCCTATTATTTCTACGGTCCAAAGGAGCTTAAGCTGAGACCCAAAAAAGAGAGAACACAAAAAATTTTTATTTCGGGTGAGCGTCCCCGCATTCATTTTGAATTATCAGATAAGGGTGTGTTTTACCAGCTGAGATTGATTATTACCGTTAACGATAAACCGATTGATGATTACGACGCGGGATACACGTTCCTGATCATTCATTACGAGTCTATTTATTTACTCGAATCTGTCCGTGACGCGGCCCTTGTCGAATGGATGGACGAAAATGGCAGATGGATCACGGTCTTCAAAGAACATTATGCAGACTTTGAAAAAAAAGTACTCGAACCGCTGGGTAAGTATTATGTAATCGAGCGCAAAAAATCGAAGAAGAAATAAACGAGACAATGCACCCTTTCAAGACATACCATCTTTTCAAAGAATCCTTCGAACATCACACGCGGGTGCTGGTGCCGATTATTGTCAACGCGGCTGCACCTGACATGATCTTATTACTGGGCGGTTCCGCATGGAGCCGCCGGACACAAAGTATTTTTTATCCTAATGGCCCGCTATCGCAGTTTACTTCCGGTTACTTCTTCCTCGTTTTAAAAAATGATACAGGCACCAAAGAACTGCATGAATGGCAGGATAAAATTGAACAGCATTGTAAATGCCTGATGCCCATCACAGTGATTGTGCTTCCATTCAACAATTTCACAGAGTGGCTGCGCAGTGGCCACCGTTTTGCAGCCACCACTGTGCGCTTCGGGGTGAGGGTATATGATCCAGAAAACCTGTTTGCCACCTTTCCGGAATGTTACGAGACTAAGCCCGGAGATGAGCAAGTCCTAAAAGAATTTAAACACGGAATGAATAAGGCGCAGGAATTTTTCGCTGGGGCTGAACTTTTCTACTTACGAAAAGAAAACGCCCTTGCCGCTTTCATGCTTCACCAGGCGGTGGAACAATCTTTAAGCAGTCTTTTAAAAATGAAGACGGGTTTTGAAGCTGATACACACAGCATCCTTCGACTCTACCGCTATTGCAGCTTTGTAGCTTACCAGCTTAGCGATATATTTTCGGCCCAGAGCGAAAGACACCAACAGTTGTTTACCCTATTGCAAAAAGCATACGTAGCGCCCAGGTATGACCCGAATTATAAGATATGTGTGGATGATCTTTTAGCGTTAATGCAGAAGGTGAAAGATATCATGGAGGTGGTGTGCCGCGAGAAAATTGAATAGCTACCGCTAAGCCTGGCGGAGATTCGAAGATCACAAAACGTGAACTTTTCAAGCTCTTGCCCATGTTAGAATGACCGGCCCATGTGCATGTCTTTTCTTATTTCCATTTCCTGTTCCATTTCTTTTTCCTTTTTAAGGTGTGGCTGTTGATGACGTTCCAATCTGCCAAACTTTTGTTCCGTTTTTTCGTTTACCCGCTGCACGAGCCTTTCATGCTGCCGCTGATTATACTGCAATTTTTCTTCCATGTTTTTCCATTTGTAGCCATTGCCTAAACCCCTACCAGTAATCAGCCTGCCTTTATACCCGTAAGTAATACCTGTTACTTTACGAAATTCATCCTGGCGGAACTGCAGGTATATCTTTTTTCTTTCGGCTTCCCTGATAAACTGTTCCAGCGAAAGATTTTTTTGCAGGATTTCACCTACCATTTCCTGAAGCAACATTTTAGTCGAAGGCTCTCCTGTATGCAGCACCATTTCCACTTCTGCAATAGACAATCCTTTTTTCTCACTCTGCTGAAGCCCTGGCGCTTTTCGTAATTCATATTTTTCTTCGAGGGCCCTGCAAATCTCATGCGACCTGCGATAGTCATGGCTATCATCGACAAGACTGCCGTCAAAACCGATCCGGCTTGCCAGTACATGAACGTGTGGGTGTGGTGCATCGTAGTGCCGAACGATCATATGCGGATGTGCAGAAAAACCAAATTCCTGCATATAATCACGTGCAATGGAAAGCATCTTACTATTGTGTATCTCTTCTGAAGGATGAAAATTAAGCGAGGCGTGGTAAGCATTTTTTTCAAGGTAACAATGCTGCCACTGTACCATCCTCAGTTCAGCTTTAACCTGATTTTCATCGAGAGAAAGAAAACTGCTTTGCAATATTTCCGCCTTGCCGAGTTCGAGCTTCTGCCTGTGATAATCCAGCGCTTTGCAAAAGTTTTTAATCTTCGGTTCCCGCGCAATCATTGATCAATTTTTTAAGTATTCTCTGGATTAAATCCTCCATCTTTTTTAGTTCTGCTGTAAGTTGCTGCGGGAATTCATTTAACTCCTTCATCTTTTTTAATTCCACCCGGTATTGTTGTAACTCGCAGTACAGATCCGCCTGCCAGGGATAGATCCTCACCCTTGGAGAACAGCCCTTACGTATCACATACCGTATCCATCCCACCTGGGTATGCATGGCAGCTTTAGCCCTGCTGCATAACATTTCAAACTCTTCTTCATTGAGCCTGATATGAATGTCTTTGGTTCTTTTATTTGCCGACCGAAAAACTTCTTCTGCCATAAAAAATTATTTGAATTCAACGTTTCATAAAGGCTAAAAGGATCATACATTCCAGGAGCAGTGTGGATAGCAAAAGCAACGCCGCCACAATAACAATCCACTTTAACCAAAACTCCCTTGCATTGATCTTAGTCAAAACCTTTTCAACGCGTTGCCATTTTTCGTGCAAGTCCCGTTGCTGGGCGCTGTGCTCAGAAAATAATCTTCCCCTGAATTCACGAAGCTCGCTGGTACTCTCCCTGACCGAATCACAAAGCCGCTGATAGCTATCTTCCATCTTAGCTGTCTCATTTATGCTGGTTCTTACTGCATCACGCGCCGCATCCAATTTATTCATAAGCTGTTTTTATATGTTTCAGACAAATCTCTGTTCCCCTGGCAGGATGGTAGGATGGGATATAGTCTATATATCCATATGCAACAAGGTCCTGCATGTACTTGTGATAAGTGTTTACAGATTGAATCCTTGAGTATTTCATTAGCCTGCTGCGCGAGATCCTGAATGAAGTTTGACCTCCCTGCTTTACATAACAAAGCACGAGTGAAGTATACAATACGAGATGGTAGGCTTTGAGACGACTGTCGGATTCGACATGGCTCAAAAGCAAGCTCAATTGGCTTTCCATACAATGGATAATTTGGATTCAGCAGTATAGGTTTAAATAAGAAAGTAAATTTTAATTGAAAAAATCAAATAAACAATACGGTAAACCCGGTAGCACTACCGTGATTCTACTACCGTAAAAACCCGGTAGTAAGAACGTGATTCTACTACCGTAAAAACCCGGTAGCAAGAACGTGATTCTACTAGCGTTTTTTCAAATCAAAAACGTTATGGACGAACCTGTATAGCAGGTGCACATCTTGTTTGATAGGCGTGCGCAAAATAATTTCAGGACATGAACACACGACCATTACCACTGAGGGCGCAAGTAGACAGAATTATCTTTTTTATGTTCCTGGCCTCAGCAGGATTATTTCTTGCAGGATATTTTCATCCAGGGGAACTTAACAATTACAAACGCAGCAGCCTTATTTTATTAGTGCTCGCCGTGGCAGCAAGAGTGCCTGCAAAAAATCAAAGCTATACCAAGAAGAAAGGTTATGGCTTAATTGCAGGGGGACTCCTGTTTTATTGGAGCACATCTTTATTCCTGCTTAACCTGCCGGGTTATATTTCCATGGCTTACGGACTTATCATGATCAAAAGATTAATGCTTGGCAATCACGTCAATGATGTGTTTAACCGTTTCAATGAAACTTTTCCGCAGGAAGAAAGATTGCTTGAAAATGAATTCAGCTTTAACCTGCGCGCAAAGTATTTACTCAGGGGTGAAGTAAGAAAATCCTGGGTTAACATTATAAATCCTTTCCGTGGCACACTTATTATCGGTTCGCCGGGCTGCGGCAAAACTCATTTCGTGATCAGGCAAATCATTGAACAGCACATTGAAAAAAAATATTCCCTTTTTATTTACGACTTCAAATATCCTGATCTAACTAATATGGCGCGTGCGTATGCATCGACACATGATCTCCATGTGATCAGTTTCGATCATTTAAACCAGTCATCACGCTGCAACCCCGTAGATCCATCACTGATCCATGACCTGATGGAAGCCGCTGAATCTGCCCGAACCATCCTGCTGGGCCTCAACCCTGAATGGATCAAAAAGCCGGGGGATTTCTGGGTAGAATCTTCCGTCAATCTTTTAACTGCCTGTCTTTATTATTTGCGGCTCTATGAAAACGGAAAGTACTGCACACTCCCGCATGTGATCGAACTCCTGCAAACACCTTACGAACAACTTTTTTCCCTGCTGGAACGTGAGCCACAAGTACAAGCACTTATCCGGCCTTTCATTACCGCTTTTGAAAACAAAGCGCAGTCACAACTGGAAGGACAGATGGCCGGAGTGACGATCAGTCTTACCAAACTTTGTTCACCGGATGTATACTATATCCTTTCCGGAAATGACCTCACCCTTGACATTAACCGCACCGGTAAACCGCAGATCCTTTGCATGGGCAATAACCCACAAAAAGCAAATATTTATGGCGCCATTATCTCCCTTTATTTAACCGCCCTGTCAAGACAACTCAATCAACCCGGGAAGAATAAGTGTTCCCTCATCTTTGATGAATTCGCGTCCGTCTATTTTAGCGATGCCGATAAATTTTTAGCCACAGCCAGATCGAATAAAGTAGCTACCACTATGGCTATACAGGACATCAGCCAGTTACAGTCCCTTTACGGGGACAAGAGAGCTGCCACCATCGTTAACATGGCAGGCAATAAAATCTGCGGCCAGGTCACAGGAGAAACGGCTAGGCAGGTATCCGAAATTTTCGGCAAAACAGTTCAACCCCGGCAAAGTTCGAGCATCAATTTCAATCATGAAGTGAGCCATAGCTATAGTACCTCTCTCGAATATGCTGTCCCCGCTTCGAGGATAGCGTCTTTATCCAGCGGAGAGTTTGCAGGAATTATTGCAGATAACCCCGATCAACCCGTTGCTTTTAAAACATTTCTATGTAAGATGTATACGCCCAGGGTCGTCGCAGGTAAGGTCGATCCTGCAGGAGAGCCCGGGTTTCATTACGAGTTTGACCGCAGCGTTGTCGAGAAGAATTTTTTAAAAATCAGAAGCGAGATTAAAGCACTTGTGGAAAGAGAAGCAGGAAATAATTGACCCGAAATCTTGCCATATTTTTGTTCGTTATTCGGAAAATTTCCGAGTTGCTGTTGTAGGCACACGGTCGTAATAAAGAAAAAAAGCTTGGCTTCTGATGCGAGTGATAAGAGCGAGTGATAGAGATGAGTATTAGAAAGGCTTGCACTTCTATAAAAGTTTTTGTATTTTGTAATAGCAATTTATTAAATGAGATACCGACTGTTTATCTTGTCAATTCTGTTAAGTGTTATTCTTTATTCTTGCAGTAAGATTAAGCCGGAAGAGATAAAAAGCATAAGAGACAGTATTGCCGGAACCTATAGTTTCAATGTGCCATGCAGGTATCAATATTTGAACCCCGGGGCATGGCTTAATAACATTTCTGGACCTAACGGCATGCCTGGTTTTGAATATGGCGAAGTATTCGATAGAGATACCGGATCATTTATTATTACAAAAGCCTTATCTAAGGATAGTTCTGATTACATTTATCTAAACCAGTTTTTCACAACTTCATTTACGGGTGCATTCAATGTAGGATTTGTTGAACATGGGCCACCGCTTACTAATCCGCCTGTTTGGCAGTATCCTAATAATCCCCGCACAATTGTTTTCGATAGAGGAATAATCAAGTTTTCTGCATCAATTACACCACCTGTTATGTACCAAAGCTCTTACGCATGGGCAAAACTAAAAGATAGTGCAGGTGTAACATACCTTACAGGCGTAACATACCCGAATAGACCGGATGTTTTTTTTGGTTTTCTTGTGGAGGGAAGCGGGATCATTACTAAAGATTCAATCATTATTAATTACCACAGTCAGTACAGACCCCTCCATAAGTATTCGAGGATAGCTGTTGCAAGACATTAATAAGACGCATACATGTCCTCTTTATTAAGTAAACCTTCGGTTTCCTTTAGCCCTCCTGCTTCGCAGTTTCGGTCAACTTCTTTAAGTGTACTCTAATAAAATCGCTTAGTGATCTTTGGTCAGCACCCGCTAATTTTTGCAAAGCCTCGGCAAGTTCTTTTTCCAGTCTCAGGCTAATCTTTACCTCTCTAAGTGTCTTATTTTTCATAATAAGAAGATGAAATGTCGGACAATGTCGGACATTATTTTGGAAATATCGAGCTTGCGCCATACATTTGAGGTATAAAAAACAGAAAGGGCACGTAACTTTCGTTACGCACCCTGCACGGAGTCGAGACCATGTTTCTGTTTTTGAAGCGTAGAACCGGAAAGGATTCGAACCTTTACTTCTCCTGACCTTTTAAAAGGTGCATCGAGAGTGTTCTATCCGTTAAACTACCGGCATCGCTCCTCAAAAAACTTAAACGTCTGAGAAATCAGACGTTCGTTTTTTATATTATGACCCAGTTTGGGCCAATTTATTCTTTATTTTATCCATATACTCAGGCTTAGGCTTATCATTAACCGACCACTCTGGTAAAAACCACCATACTCTCTGATCTTTAGGGGAATCTTCTAAAGCAATATTTAGAATTTTGCGGAGTTTTTTAAACTGCGACAGTCGAATACCGAAAACAACACGACTCACATCGCTTTTAGTCTCTTCCTGATAAGCCAGGTAAAGTTCATTAAGAGTCATTGGTGAATTAGCTCGAAGTAATATTTCGGTAACGGCAGACCAAATATTAGGCTTATACAGGTGTCTAGATAAATTACCCTGCTCCAGCGTATCATTATCAAACAACGTAAGAGACTTGCTTTTATAGTAAACATCTAACATACTTTTAAATACATTAGCCTGATTTAGGTGGTATTCATATTTTTCACGAATGCCCTTGATTAATATGTCGTCTTGCATAAGTGCCTTAATCGAACTCATGTAGTAAAGATAAATAAAGCTAAATTAATACTAAAAAGTATTTTTTAGTTTACCGATTATAAAATACTAAATATTTTAGTATTATCACAAAAGTGACTGTAAATCAATATTTTAATTGTGACTAAGAGAAACAACTTGTGAATAAAATTGGGAATAAATAATTATTATTAAGCCTCTACGAGACTTGATTAAAGCGATATGCGAGTAATAGCCTCCCGTTGGTCGGTGGTTCCACTCTCTTTTTTCTTTAATACTCCCCCGCATCGGCAGTTTCGTTGAAGAATATACGAAACGTGCCTTCACAGATGCTAACCATTTAAACATAATATAGAGTTATCCAAGTTTTACGTTTCTAATTATCCCTGAGCGTTCTCGTTAACAGCGAACAAAAGGCGATACCGGGGAATCCTTTGTTCGCTGTCAACGAGAACGAAGGAGTAAAACTCAGATAACTTAAATTTTATGTAAAGTGTTTTTCTGCTCCCGATCTTTATGCAGGTAAAATGCATGCTTTGCTTTTTCGCAAATGGCAAAAAAGAGTCAAAGGAAGAGACTGGTATGACATGGAGGTATGTAAAAAATAAAATTCCATTGAATCTGGATCATTTCCTTACCCGAGCCAAAAATAGCGGTAACTGGGATGCAGAGACCATTAACCAGGATGAGTTTATTGCATTGTTACTTAAAAAAATAGAAGGTGTTTCTTTTGATTCAATTAAACAGGATATTTCCCGATTTATCAAGGACAGCAATAACCTAAACCTCTGGTCTGCAAAATATTTTGCGGATTTATCTAGGCCTATTGTTTTTGCTTCAAAGAAAAGTTTATGAACTAAAAAATACAAATCATTGGTCGCCAAAACTGTTATTTTTTATTAGTTTCTGGCGACAATAATAGTGATGCAATTAATAAAACCGTGGTAATAACCGGATAAAGTTTTTTGGTCCACGATATTTAATTTTTGATCGAGACTGCACGTAGTTGCAAGCGTCTTCGGTAATAATACCTTTGCTTTTTAAATATGCATCCATAAATAAAGGCGCATCCACATCTTCTTCCAGATACGCTGTGTCACCATCCCTGAAGGAACGCTTCGAAATTTTAGTCTCTACCTCCAGGTCAGTTAACATTTCATAAGGAACTTCGAGCCATCCATGAACCTTGTCATAGTGTAATGTGAATGTTTCCAAACGTGATCTTTTCCCGAAACCCTGTGGTCTTTTGTGATTTCCTGCTTTCATAAATTTTATTTTTTGAAAGCCGCTAAAGGCCCGGCATGCCCCAGGAACGTGGAATAAATAGTCCCCTTTACGGGGACGGTTTATGCCGCGAAAGCCCGGGCATAAGGGCGTAATTTAGCGGGACAAAAAATAAATTGGAAAGGAGAGATAAAAATCAGGTACCTGTTTGTATAGGTGCTGGTTAATTTAAATTTTACCGGTTTGTTAGCCTCAAAGCTTCCCTTTTACCGAGAACCCTTTAGATGCTTTATCCTTTGTTAATAATTGAGCAGGAAAATTAAAAATCATTTTTTCTTTTTTAATTACCTTATGGGCTGCATCAGCGTTACTACTTACATAAATATTGAATGCCAGAAAAAGAAATATTATTCCCTTTCCCTTAAAACCAACTCATTTGAAGATACTTATTACCGGCGGTGCAGGTTTTGTTGGTGCATCTCTTGCCCTTTTTCTAAAAGAATCTTTTCCCTCCTATTCGGTTTATTGTTTGGATAACCTTAAGCGAAGGGGTTCAGAGTTAAACATTAGCAGGTTAAAAGAGAAAGGAATCAGTTTTATACATGGTGACATCCGCAATAAAGAAGATTTTTATGAATTACCGGAAACCGATTCAATTATAGAATGTTCAGCCGAGCCTTCCGTTTTAGCAGGATTATCATCTGCCCCGGATTATTTATTGAATACCAATTTAGTAGGGACACTGAATGTTTTGAGTTTTGCTGTTAAAACTAAAGCCAGCCTTATCTTTCTGTCTACAAGCCGCGTTTATCCTATTGAATATTTAAATGAAATAAACCTATCTGAAACAGATACCCGTTTTACCATCAATAGGGAACAAACATTCACCGGAATAACACCTGAAGGAATTAATGAACAATTTCCCTTAACTGGTTTTCGCTCCCTGTATGGCGCCTCGAAGCTGGCCTCTGAACTCTTTATAAATGAATACAATGAATTCTATCAACTCAAAACGATCATTAACCGCTGCGGTGTAATAGCCGGCCCCTGGCAAATGGGTAAAACCGACCAGGGCGTTGCGGCCTTATGGCTGGCCAAACATTTTTACAAACAATCACTGAATTATATAGGTTATGGTGGCCAAGGGAAACAGGTCAGGGATATGCTTCACATCGCCGATCTGTTCACGCTGATCGATTACCAGCTACATCATATAGATAAGCTCAGCGGCCAAACTTTTAATGTAGGAGGAGGTAATGAATGCAGTATTTCGCTCCAGGAAATGACCCAAATATGTGAAAGGATTACAGGTAACAAAATACCTATTACCGGGATAGCGGAAACACGAGCCGCAGATATTGCTTTGTATATCACTGATAATCACATGGTAATTGCTGCAACTGGCTGGAAACCGAAAAAAACAGTGGAAAATATTTTCATAGATATATATGAATGGCTAAATAAATACCAGCTCCTATTAACCCCCATTTTAAAATAAGTTCATGAAAGTAGCTGTCATTACCGGTTCCGGCGGGTTAATAGGAAGTGAGGCAACGGCTTTTTTTGCCGATAAATTTGATAAGATCATCGGGATCGATAATAATCTCAGACAGTATTTTTTTGGTGAAGAAGCTTCTACCAGCGGTAATGTTAACCGGTTAAAAGATCATTATAGTAATTATGAACATCACCATATCGATATCCGGGACCAGGCCTCACTCGAAAATGTCTTTAAAAAATACGGCACCGATATTTCCCTGATCATTCATACAGCGGCTCAGCCAAGCCACGATTGGGCAGCCAGGGAGCCATTTACAGATTTTTCAATCAATGCAAATGGTACTTTAAATATGCTTGAATTCACCCGCATGCATTGCCCGGCAGCTGTTTTTATTTTTACATCCACCAATAAAGTCTACGGAGATAACCCGAATTTCCTGCCTTTGAAAGAACAGGAAACAAGATGGGAAATTGATGAAAAGCATCCCTACTTTCAAAGAGGTATTGATGAAGGCATGAGTGTAGACAACACAAAACATTCCTTGTTCGGTGCATCAAAATTAGCGGCAGATGTGATGGCACAGGAGTATGGGAAATATTTTCAAATGAACGTAGGAATATTCAGGGGTGGATGCTTAACAGGCCCGCGGCATACGGGAGCAAAACTGCATGGCTTCCTTTCTTACCTGATGAAATGTGCAGTTACAGGAAAAGCGTATTCAATCTTTGGTTACAAGGGAAAACAGGTTAGAGATAACATACATAGCTTTGACCTGGTCAATATGTTCTGGCATTTTTACCAACGCCCCACCAAAGGAGAAGTGTACAATGCAGGGGGGTCTAATCACAGCAATTGCTCCATGATGGAAGCAATTGAACTGTGCAGGCAGATTTCCGGAAACAAAATAAAATACCACTATTCAGAAGACAACAGAACAGGCGATCACATTTGGTATATAAGCGATATAACCAAGTTCAGGAACCATTATCCTGAATGGGAATTCAAGCATGACTTATTAAGTACCATGGGAGAAATTTTTGAAGAAATGACAAAGCGGAAAATTTAATTATGCGCTTTTATACATTAATTACTTAAGCCTCACTGCACAATGAAACTAAGTGTTGTTATCCCTGCCTATAACGAAGAAGCCTGTATAAAAGATACCATAGAATCAATATACGAGAAGCTGCGTTTTGAAAATATTGAGCATGAAATATTTGTTACAGACGATAATTCGAAAGATAATACCATTGATATACTGAAAGCGCTTCAACAAGACATACCCGTATTGAAATATGAAACAAATGCAGGGCCCCCCGGATTTGGTTATTCAGTTCGTTTAGGGCTTGAAAGATTTTCCGGTGATTGCGTGATCATTGTAATGGCTGACAAAAGCGATGACCCGCAAGACATAGTTAGTTTTTATAAAACAATGGTAGAAAAGCAGGTGGATTGCGTTTTCGGCAACAGGTGGGGGAAAGGAGGAAGGGTAATTAATTATCCCCGGCATAAATACCTGCTCAACAGAACAGCCAATTTGATTATCAGGTGTTGTTTCAGGCATAAGTATAATGACACAACGAATGCTTTTAAACTTTATAAAAGAGAAGTAATTGAAGGTGTAAAGCCTTTTTTATCTCCCCATTTTAACTTAACTATTGAAATACCTTTAAAAGCAGTTATAAGAGGATACTCTTTCTGTATTATTCCAAACAGTTGGTCGAATCGAAAGGAGGGCGGCTCTAATTTAAAGATCAGGGAAATGGGAAGCCGCTATTTTTTTATTCTTTTATATTGCCTGATTGAAAAGTTTTTTTCAAAAGGCGACTACTTAAAAATTAACAAAGACTAATTTTTTTATTATTAGGAAAAGAGACGGATAGATAGATATATATATACAGTAACAAGTGAAAAGGAAAGACCACCATCAACCACTCAATGGTAAATATGAAGAAGATTAATTAAGCGTGTGTAACCTTAATTCAGATGCTGCACTTGCATCCAGGAACCATTCGGTGCTTTCATCATTTTTTATCATTTGAGAAGGATATAACAAGGGGTTTCTTTCTCCCTCAAAGAATGCATGAACAGCATCGGCTTTGTTTTTTCCATAAACCAAAAATGCAACCTGCCTTCCCTGGTTAATTAAAGGGGCAGTCATAGTAATACGGTTAACATCCAGTTTTTCAACGAATACTTCTTTTACATAGGGCTTTGTTTCATTTATCACAGTTGTTCCGGGAAATAAAGAAGCAGTATGCGCATCATCACCCAGCCCCAGGATAACCAGGTCGAAGCCGGGCCGGTGCTTTGAGAAATAGTTTAAAATATCTACTGAATATTTCCGGGCTGCTTCTGCAGGAGTAAGACTTGTATCAACAGCATAAATATGATCAGGGGAAATTGAAAGCGGATCAAAAAGATTTTCTTTCGCCATTAAATAGTTGCTTTCTTTATCAGTTTGCGGAACATATCGTTCATCCCCAAAAAAGAAATCTATTTTCTTCCAGTCCAGTTTATCAGCGTACTGTGAAACCAGCAATTGGAAAGCAGCCCTGGGAGAACTTCCGCCAGATAAAACAACAGAGAAACAATCGTATTCCCTAATGGCTTTATTTGCCATAGCGCAGAAATAATCTGCAAACGCAGCGATCAGTTCTTCCGTAGATTTATATACTTTTAAACTCATTGTCTTTTTTTTCAAGTTCGTTTACATTGAACCAGTGAAATCCATCATTCTTAAGTAAAGAATCCGAACCTTCGGGGCCCCATGATCCGGCATCGTATTTTGGGATTTCATCCGGGTCGCTTTCCTGCCATTTTTTTAAGACCGGCATTAATAATTCCCAGGCCATTTCTACCTGGTCTCCCCGCATAAATAAAGTCTGGTCGCCTTCCATCACATCCAGCAATAACGTTTCATAAGCTTCGGGGCTATGGACAGCATCTTCACTGTTGTAATCAAAAAGCATATCAACTGTATTCAGTACCATTTCCAACCCGGGCTTCTTCGTTTGTAATTGAAGACGGATACTCATCTCTGGTTGTATGCTAATGATCAGCCTGTTTTGCTGCCAGGTTTTTGCGGTCTCTTTTGGGAACACTGAGTGGGGTGTGTCTTTAAATTGTATGGTGATGATAGAGGCTGATTGCTGAAGTCGCTTTCCGGTACGGATGTAAAAAGGTATACCCTGCCATCTCCAGTTATCTATATTCAACTTCATCGCGACGAAACTTTCTGTACCTGAATGCGCATCAACTTTTGACTCTTCCCGGTAACCCGGAACTGCTTTGCCCTGAATGGTTCCTTTGCTGTATTGCCCGCGGACTGTTAAGCCGGAGATGTCTTTAGATTTAAACTTCCTGATAGCATGCAGAACGTCCATCTTTTTATTTCTTACTTCGTTGGCCTTAAAACTTACCGGCACTTCCATTGCAATTAAACAAACCAGTTGAAGTATATGGTTCTGCACCATGTCTCTTAACGCCCCGGCCTGTTCATAATAATCGCCCCTGTCTGCTATCCCTAAATTTTCAGTTACAGATATCTGCACCTGCTCTATATAATTACGGTTCCACAGTGGCTCGAAAAGTGAATTGGCAAAACGGAAGGCCATGATATTTTGTACGGTTTCCTTCCCGAGATAATGATCTATCCTGTATATCTGCTTTTCATCAAAGAGTTTAGACACCGAAGCATTCAAAGCCTTTGCTGATTCAAGATCATGTCCAAAAGGTTTTTCAAAAACGATCCTTGTTCTTTGAATTTTGTTAGATAATTTATTCTTTGCCACATTCTCACACACGACACCAAAAAACGAAGGTGCTACAGCGAGATAATAAATAACATTAGCCTCCTGTCCGCAGTTTGTCTCAAACTCTTTTATCCGTTGCCCGAATGCAGTATAACCTGAGGGATCATTTATGTCCGCAGCCTGGTAAAAGATCCTGCCTGCAAACGCGGCCCATTTATCCGCATCTGCGGGGCGCTTCCTGGAAAACTGGTTGATACCCTGCAGCAGGCTATCCCTGAATTGTTCATCAGTTAAACTCCTTCTTCCGCTGCCGATGATCATAAATTCATGCGGGAGCCAGTTATCAAGAAATAAATTATACAGTGCGGGCGTAATTTTTCTGAGATTAAGATCCCCTGTAGCCCCAAAGATTACAAATACCCCGGGCTGCGATTTAAATGCGTTCATGCTCCTGTCCATTTTGTATGAAATACACCTTCTTTTCCTTCCAGTTCATAAGTATGTGCCCCGAAATAATCACGCTGCGCCTGTATCAGGCTGGAAGGCATATTTTTGGTTCGCAAGCTATCGAAATAATTTAAAGCAGAACCAAGTGCCGGCGCAGCGATTCCCGCACGGGTCAGATCACAAACAACATCTCTCATTGGTTCTATTAATTTTTGGATGATGGATTGAACCTGGTCGTCCAGTAATAAATGTTCGAGCGATGCATTTTTTTTGAAAGTCGTATAAATGTTCTCTAAGAAAGCCGACCGGATAATACATCCGCCCCGCCATATTTTTGCAATACCGGCAGCATTTAAATCATACCCGTAATCCTTCGAAGCTTTATATAACAAGTGCATGCCCTGGGCATAGGTGATGATGGTGGCAAAATAAAGTGCACTTTCTAACGACGCCAGGAAAACTGTCTTGTCATTTATTACCGGTGATTTTACTTCGCCAGGATACCGTGCAGCAACTCCTTCGCGAAGCCATTTATATTTTGAAAGATTGCGCATGCTAACTGCCATATCGATTATTGGCGCCGGCACCTCCAGCTCCATAGATTCTTCCGAGGTCCATTTACCTGTTCCTTTAGAACGTGCCTGGTCCTTTATCTGGTCAACTAAAAAATCATCTGTTCCCGGATTCTTATATTGAAAAATATCAGCTGTGATCTCCAGTAAAAATGATTGCAACCTGCCTTCGTTCCATTTTTTGTAAACTGTTGCGATCTCTGCATTATTTAAATGCAATCCTTTTTTCATGGCTTCATATGTCTCAGCAATTAATTGCATCAATGCATACTCAATGCCGTTGTGGACCATCTTCACATAGTGGCCTGCTCCACCCGGACCTATATAAGTTACACAAGGTTCATCATCCACTTTTGCTGCAATCGCTTCAAAAACTTCTTTTAAAATTTCATATGCTTTTTTATCACCCCCCGGCATCATACTGGGACCCTTTCTCGCACCTTCTTCTCCTCCTGAAACACCGGTGCCAAAAAAATGAAATCCTTTCTCACTTAATTTCTTTGCCCTTAGTTCGGTATCCTTAAAATAGGAATTACCGGCGTCCACAATAATATCACCGCGGGATAACAGGGGTTCTAATTCTGCAATTACATCATCCACTATTTTCCCCGCGGGAACAAGCAACACAATTGACCTTGGTTGTTGTAAGGCAGAGATGAATTGTTCAAGCGAATTAAAAGCCTGAACCGGCCTGTTTTCTTTTTCCTGGTTAAGCAAATTTACCTGGTCTGCATTTTTATCATAACCCGCACAGCTAAAGTTATGGTCAGCAATATTTAATAAAAGATTACGGCCCATGGTACCTAAACCGATAATGCCGAATTGAGAATTTTGCATGAAACAATTTGTATTAGTTATTTAAAATCCGTTTGTGCGATTTCAATGCTCCCCGCTTTTCCCACATCTATAAATAAAGATCCTGTATGATCAAATTCATGAATGTTGTATTGCATCGCCAGGTCAAGATATACATCAACCATTGAAAATTTACCTGTTCTCTTCATCAGCGAAAAAATGGAAGAGTCAATCACATGTATACCACTGAATGCTTTGGGGTAAATATCATTTATGGCTCTTACCATTTTTACTTCGCCGGTCTTTTCATTTTTCCAGCCAGTTAAATGCCCCATTGCATCAAACAAAAAATACCGTGAGGACGCCCTGTTGCTAACGGCCAGTGTTGCCAGTGGCCTTAATGCTTTATGCAAACCGATCATTTTTGTAAGATCCATGTTAGTGAGAATGTCTGCATTCATCAAAATAAATTCTGTATCCTTTTCCAAATACCATGCGGCTCGTTTTAAACCGCCCCCTGTTTCCAAAACCTCATCTGTTTCATCTGATATTGAAATATTCGAGCCCCAGCCCTTGTGCTCTTTAATCGCATCGGTAACCTGCTGAGCAAAGTGATGAACATTCACGATCACCTCTGTAATACCATGACCCTGCAGGTATTCAATGTTGCGTTGCAACAAAGTTTTTCCATTCACCACCGCGAGACATTTCGGATGATGATCCGTCCACGGTTTTAACCGTGTACCCAGGCCTGCCGCCAGTATCATTGCTTTCATCTGTACATCATTGATTTTTTTATCAGCAGAACCCCACTGTTTTCCCGGCAAATATCTGTCTTAATAAATTATCTATTTGATCCTGATGATCTGCAAAAAAATAAATTGCCTTTTCTTTGACGACTATCCCAAAAGCTGATGACCAGGCAACAGTAAAGCAGCCTAACTCTTACTCCTAGCTCGGACTCTGCTCTAAATCATTATTTTCGCCCATAGCAAACCAAGTTTATGGATGAGATCAACGCAGGCATTGAAGAATTAGTAAAAACGGTTGCCGATTCGCCGATACAACGAATTGAAAAATTACCACAAAGCGGCAGCGACAGGATGTACTTTAGAATTTATACCTCCGAAACATCTTACATCGCCACCTATAATAGTAACGTTAAAGAAAACCAGGCTTTTATCAAATTCAGTAAGCATTTTAAAGCAAAGGACCTTCCTGTTCCTTTGATACTGGCAGTTAACCCAAACCAAACTATTTATATACAACAAGACCTCGGAACTGAATCTCTTCTTGATAAACTGGAACAGCATGGACATAATGATCATGTCTATAACCTTTTTAAAAAAAGCCTGATGGAACTGGCAAAAATCCAGATCCTTGGGCATGAACAACTGGATTACAGCTGGTGTTTAACCGCACACGAATTTGGCAAACAAGCCATACTAAGTGACCTGCTTTATTTTAAATATTATTTTCTTGACACACTAAAGCTTTCGTATGATAAACAAGCCATGCTGGAAGACTTCGAGGCATTGAGCACCTATCTTACCCACACGCAGTATAAATATTTCATGTTTCGCGACTTTCAAAGCCGGAACATTATTGTCAATAAAGAGGAAGTTTATTTTATAGATTACCAGGGAGGCATGCTGGGTGCATTGCAGTATGATGTGGCTTCTATGTTATGGCAGGCTAAAGCTGAATTAAACGATGTCTGGAAAGCTACGCTGCTCAATTATTATATAGACCGTGTAGAAGAATTGCTGCACAGAAAAATTGACCGCAACATTTTTATTTTTCAATACAACGGCTATGTGCTTATCAGGTTATTACAAGTCCTGGGAGCTTATGGATTCAGGGGATTTTTCCAGCGGAAGGCCCATTTTTTAACTAGCATTCCTTTAGCCCTTAAGAATCTAAAATCATTTGTAAAAGAAAAATCCATTGGCCTCGATCTGCCGGAATTTTACAGGATACTTGAAATACTGGTACAGGATCATATGATCAGCACATTTGAAACGGTGAAAGCAAATAGTGATACTCCGCTGGCAGTAGTCATTTCCAGCTTCTCCTATAAGAAAGGAATTCCTGTAGATACAACAGAAAACGGCGGCGGTTTTGTTTTCGACTGCCGCGGCATATTAAACCCGGGGCGCTTTGATGAGTATAAAACTTTTTCCGGGCTGGATAAATCAGTGATAGATTTTCTTGAACAAAGAACAAAGATGACCGAATTTTTAAACAGTGTTTTTGATCTTATCGATATTTCCGTGGAAGAATATATTAAACGCGGCTTCGGTCATTTAGCCATCAATTTCGGATGCACCGGTGGCCAGCACAGGAGTGTTTATGCAGCAGAACAAACCTGCAGGCATTTAAGAAATAAGTATGGCGTGCAGGTAGTTTTACAACATACCAACCAGGCAAACTGGGTTAAAACCTTAACTATTTAATGCCCTGCTTTTGCCCAAATAAAGAGAAATATTTCCGCAAATTGCCCGCAAGGTCTATTGTAAACCTGTTGAAAGTGGCAGTGAATGCACGTGAAGATTTTTTAGTTCCAGACCACCGGCCTTTTAAAACAGGGTTGCTGGGTTGAGGGTTAACAATTCCTGCCAGGGAAGCCCAGAAGGACCGATTAATAATATTTTATGCGGGTTAAAATGATTTTTAAAAGCCGTCATTCCTTTCGTGTTGAGTGCACCGGAGGTTTTTACTTCCAGGCCGACCAGTTTGCCTTTTTTTTCCAGGACAAAATCAACTTCTTCATTTCCTTCCCTCCAGTAATTAAGCGCATACCCTTCGGATAAAGCATGGTTAAGCAGGTGTGCCCCAATAGCTGACTCAACAATCCTCCCCCAGCCTGCGGGCTGCTGCTTTATTTCTCCATAGAATTCCGGCATCTGCGCACTGATCAACGCCGTATTATGCACCTGGAATTTTGGACTGGATGATCTTTTCCTGATCGCCTTACCCGCATATTTTTCTATCCCAGCCACCAATCCTGCGGTATCCAGCAATTCAAGATAATGGGAAAGTGTTGTTGTATTCCCCGCGTCACCGAGTTGACCGAGCATTTTCGTGTATGACAGTACCTGCCCCGAGTAAAGACATCCCAGTTCGAAAAGCCTTCGCATCAGTGCCGGCTTATCTACCCTCGTAAGCATTAGAATGTCTTTGGAAATGCTTGTTTCTATTAAAGATTGCTGAACGTAATTCTTCCACCTTTTTTCATCCCGGACCAGGTCTGCAGAGCCCGGATATCCCCCAAACCATGCATATTCCTCCGCAGTCCATCCAAAAGCTTCCTCCATTTCTGAATAGGACCAATGTCCCATATAAGTAGATTCAAAACGGCCGGCGAGCGATTCCGTTACTCCCTGTTGCAACAATAGCCGCGAAGAACCCAACAAAAAAACTTTCACGTCCATCTTTTCCCGGGTATCCGTATCCCATAACGCTTTGACTGTTTCACTCCATTTGTGAATCTTCTGTATTTCATCAATAATCAAAAGACTGCTTCCCTCCTTCCTGGACAAGGTTCTTGAAATTTCCCACTCTTGCTCCAGCCAGGTTACGTTAGAATCTGCAATGGCGTCGGCTGAGACAAACCGCGCCGGAAGCCTGCATTGTTCTTTTAACTGCAGTACGAGCGTGGTTTTACCCACCTGGCGTGGACCAATAATGACCTGGATAAACCGCCGCGGCTCCCGGACCCTGGAGAGAAGTGGTTGTAAATAAGAACGTTGAAACATTTACTTAATTTTACTCAATACGTTGAGTAAAATTACTCAATATTCTGAGTAAATCAAAACCTCAACTGATCATTATCAGTTTTTGGGGAAGGGAGAAATATTCGTTCTTGATCTTTTCGAGGTTCTCTTTTTTATTGAATAGCTCGTAATATTCATCCACATTAATATTGGCGTTTTCTTTATTAACGTACACGGGGCCTGAGACAGAACTGTCGTTCTGGTTTTCAAACCTGGAAGCTCTTACTATCCCATTAATGACGGCTTTTTCCAATAAGGTGCATTTGTTCCTGCAAATAATATTTCCTTCAATAAAACCGCCATTGATAATCTCGTGGCAAAGTATGTCGCCATTTACAGTGGCCTGTTTATCAATGATTACTTTATTATTACAAAAAATAATTCCTTTAAACTCTCCTTCGATCCTGATAGGTGCCGTGGTCTTAATAATTCCAAAATATACTCCTCCGGCTACCACCTGAACGGCCTGTAACACCTCGTTTGGCTTAGAATTGTTTTTGAAACGCATATAGGTTTGTTTTAAGGGGGAGAACAAATTACTCTTTTTTGAAGGCTCCAGGAATAAATAAATGCGATTTCATACCCTAAAAGGACTTTGCTGTTGCTTAAACTAAACTTATTGCCTATTTTGTTTATCCTGGTTTTTGTAAGACCCCGAAATTACAAAGATCCATATCCGTCCCTATTATCACGGGTCAAATTTTAAAACCAAAACCCAGTTTATGAACAAATTCAGAGAACAAATGCTGCATGATCCTAATTCAACCCTGACCTCAACTTCTTATCATGAAGATCAGCAGTTGTTTATTACGAAATCAACTACGATCTCCGGTGTACTTAATTCCGAAAATGATATTACGCTCGATGGCAATTTCAATGGTGTGCTCTATAGCAAAAAAACCGTGCACATAACAAAGACAGGCGTAGTGAAAGGAGTCATCATTTGTAACGACCTGAAAGTAGAAGGCGAACTGGAAGGTTCTGTTTATAGTTTAAAAGTAAACCTGTGCCGCGATTCTATTGTGAATGGCTCTGTTCATTGTACGATCATTAATACCGAAATGAACCAGTTCGTTGATGCCAACATTAAATTACTGAGCCTCGAAAATGCAGTATTCGAAAGCAGTTCTGCAGAGCTGTATCACCAGTTGCTCGAAGTATTCAATGCCAATAACAAAGAAAATAATTACATCATCATCTTCCAGAAGAAACTGGACGAGATAAAACCATCTACCAAATTTTATCATAGCAATAAAGCAACGATCATTATTTCCGGTGAACCTTTGGATGACGACGACCTTTTGTCGGAAAATGGCACCAGCCTAAACTAATTAAAACACCAGCACGGAGGCCACTTGAAAAAGTGGCTTTTCTATGCTTATTATCTTAATTTGAATGATAATTAACCCTTATGAGAATTACCCTTGCAGCCTGTCTTTTAGTAATCATTCTTGCAGCTTGTACTACACCTACCGCTAAAAAAGATACAAGGCTTGCGAAAGCTTCACGAAACGATAAAAACGGCTGGATGTATATTCATCTCGAAGGATCACCTTCAGACATTGGTTACCAGCATGGGAGTTTACTGGCAAATGAGATAGATACCACGATACAAATGCTGGCTTATTTCCTTCCCCACGAAACAAAAAAAGATTGGTCCTTCTATCGCCAGGCGGCGAGAAATTTTTTGTGGGATAAGCTTGACCCTGAATACAAAAACGAGATCAATGGAATCGTTGAGGGCCTGCAGTCTAAAGGAAAACATTACGACAGCCTGGATGTTACCGCTCTTAATGCGATGGAAGAACTCGCCTATTATTATGTTCCCCAGGTGCTTGACCAGGCAAATAAGGCTCCGGGCAATTGCAGTGCATTTATTGCTACAGGCAGTTATACAAAAGATGGAAAGATCGTAATGGGTCATAATAACTGGACAAGCTATATAGTTGGACAACACTGGAATGTTATAGCGGATATTGTTCCTGAGAAAGGCAACCATATACTCATGGATTGCATGCCCGGCTTCATTCACAGCGGTGACGATTTTCTTATTACCGGCAACGGAATCTTAATTACAGAAACGACCATAACACAATTTCGCGGATTTGATACGACCGGAACTCCTGAATTTATGCGTGCAAGAAAAGCTGCACAGTATAGCAATAGCATTGATGATGTTGTAAAATATTTTGTTGATGGAAATAATGGCGGGTATGCCAATGACTGGCTGATCGGCGATACGAAAACAAATGAAGTTGCAAAACTGGAACTTGGTTTAAAAGATCATCGTTTATGGAGATCCAAAGACACTGCAATGATCGGTTCTAACTTTGCAAGTGATGATAAACTGATAAAAGAAGAAACCACTTTTAATATCAATGATAAAACCACATCGCCGAACGCACGAAAGCTTCGTATGGAAAAATTAATTGTTGATATGAAGGGTAAGCTGGATGTTGAAACCGGGAAACAAATTGAAGCTGATCATTATGATGCTTTGAATAGTAAAAATAATAATAACCGCTGCGTGATCTGCGGACATATAGATGAAGATTCAAAAGGTTGTGCTGAATGGGATCTGCCTGCCTATTATCCTATGGGCGCTGTGCAGGGAAAAGTAACAACTGCGGCATTGGCTAAAGACATGAAACTCTGGGCACATATGGGTCATCCTTGCGGGGAAGATTTTATTGGTGCGACATTTTTTAAACAACATCCTGAGTTCGCATGGCAGTCAAAGTTCCTGAATAATATGAAGTCTTATCCATGGACGATGTTCGAGGCGAAAAAATAATTGAAATACAATAATATTTACAGGACTTATGTTCACCGGTTTTAAATTTTGTAATAAAGTTTTACAATGTTTATGCATTGTATCTTCTTGCAGCATCTCCTTTAAATAGCTTAACCTCCGCAGTCTAAGCGCAATTGCTTATATTGAAAAAGAAGAACCAGTTATGAAAAAGCCTGTGCTCCTGATTGCCTACCTGTTTTGTTTCAGTGTATTAAATGCTCAAACTGTTGCATCTGCTTACCCTAGTTTGTTATGGGAGATAACCGGGAACGGGCTTGCAAGGCCGTCTTATCTTTTTGGCACCATGCATGTAAGCAACAAGATGGTCTTTCATTTAAGCGATTCTTTCTATCATGCCATAGCTGCCTGTGATATGGTGTCGCTTGAAGTGGATCCAAAAGAGTGGCAGCCCGATATGTTCGGTATGCAAAAAGCACAGCTGGCGCTATCTAACTATATTTCCAACACTGCGAATGAATACATCAATGAAAAATCTTTCAGACTCACCGGCTATGAAGACAAACTAAAAACGGCGCTTAGCGAAGAACCCATGGCCGTTAATGGATTACTTTACCGCAATTTTAGCGGCCAGGCAGATTTCCAGGAGAACACTTACCTCGATCTTTATATTTACCAGACAGCAAGAAAACTTGGCAAGTCGGCTACCGGCGTAGAGAATTATATTACTTCTGAAGAAATACAACTGGAAGCGAACCTGGAAGCAATGAAAGAAACCAGGAAGCCGAGATACTATACCCAGGAAGACAATCCTTTTCAGCTGCAGCAAATAATGCAGGAGGCATATAGAAAAGGAGACCTTTCACTGCTGGATTCCCTCAATAAAAAAACGACTGTCTCCGAAGCCTACAATGAAAAATTTTTATATGGAAGAAATAATATCCAGGCTAATTCTATCGATTCAATTTTAAAACATCATTCATTATTTGTTGCTGTTGGCGCAGCACATCTGCCCGGGGAAAGAGGAGTGATAGAAATCTTAAGAAGGAAGGGTTACATATTAAGGCCCGTTCAAATGAGTGACCAGGACGCGGTACAAAAAGAAAAGATCGATAAATTAAAGGTTCCTGTTGTAATGAACCAGCAATCAACACCTGATGGTTTTGTGAGTGTGAAACTGCCGGGCGAGCTTTTTCGTCGTCCTGAATCATCTGATAACGAAAGCTACCAGTATGCAGATATGGAAAATGGATCTTATTACATGCTGACACGTGTAAAGACGCATGCACCCATGCTTGGTGAAACAACTGCAGCAGTAATGAAAAAAATTGAATCGCTTTTGTATGAATATATCCCTGGAAAAATTATTGAAAAAACTTCCATTACTAAAAATGGATACGAAGGGCTCAACATCATCAATAAAAACAGGAGAGGTGATCTGCAGCGGTATAATATTTTTGTTTTGCCTTATGAAATACTGATATTTAAAATGAGTGGTAACGATGATTACGTGTCAGGAAATGAAGCCGGCGATTTCTTTAACTCTATCAGTATTGGCCACTTAAAAAAAGAAGCAAAAGCATTTAGCCCTTCTTACGGGGGGTTCTCGGCTACATTCCCCTCTGAACCTTTTATTTCTTTTAATAAATCCCCCGAAGACAGGCTCGCCGGTTGGCAATATGAAGCCAGCTCAGAGAATGGCGATGCATTTATGCTGGTGAAAAAAAACGTGCAAACACAATATGCACTTGAAGAAGATACACTGAATTTAAAACTGCTTGAAGCCAGTATCAAAAGCAGCGAGCTGTTTAAAAAAGAGACGTCGCGTAATTGGGGGAAGAATAATAATTATTCATATCTCGATATGACTTTTGAATTAAAAGATGGCGGATCAGTAAGGGCCAGGGGAATTAGTAATGGCGCTGATTATTATTTATTGATGACACGCAATAAAGAAATGAATTCACAAGCTGCTGCTTTTTTTAAAAGTTTCGAATTACAGCCTTTAAAGTATGGCAATTCAATTGCATGGAAAGATACCGCTCTCAAATTTTCTACGCGCTCCCCGGTCGTTCCTGTAATCGATAATAAATTCAGGTCTTACATTGATAAAACACTTCGCAGTTTTACTGCTATGACTGAGCAAACCTATAATGGGTTTGTACTTCCCAGGGTTGCCATGTTTAAAAACGATTCAACAGGCGAAGCCGTACTGGTAAGTGTTTCGGCATTTCCAAAATATGAATACAGAACAGACTCAGCAAAATTCTGGAAGGATCAGCTGAACTTTGAAAGGCTGAGCAAAGACTTTATTATTACCGGCAAACATAACTATACAAAGCCGGGAGGCTTATCAGCTTACCTGTTTACACTTAAGGATACAGCGAATGATAACGAGATAAAAAAAGAGATCATACTTGCAGGAGATCATTTATACCAGCTTTCGGCAATAAAAAAAACAGGTGACCCGGAAACTGCTTTTATAAAAGATTTCTTTCAATATTTTCAACCGGAATTACCTCCGGGAACCACCAGTATTTTTTCAAGCAAGACAGTTCTCATTTTCAAAGATATTTACAGCGCAGATTCCCTTACACGCAAAACCGCCCGGGAAGCATTGAACTTTATAACTTTCAGGGGGAAGGAATTACCATTGGTACAACAGGCAATTTCGAAACTACGTGCTTCTGAGCCTGAGTATATATCTTTAAAATACAAGCTCATCAATGCTCTCGGTAAAATAGATGATAGTTTATACAGTGATAAAGTGGCTGAATATCTTTATTCCATTTTCAAAAGCACCGCTGATACTGCTGTTTTTCAAAATGCGGCCATCAGTAGTTTATCGCGTCTTAAATCAAAAAAAGCTTACACTTTTCTTGCGGGAATTTTGCCTGATCAGCCGCCCATGTACGAGAACCAGCAGGAAGCAGCGCAGCTTTTCAGGTCATTATCAGGGGACACGGCTTTAGCAAAAATATTATTGCCGGGTGTATTGCAACTCACTTCCATTGATGATTATAAACAAGCGGTCTATAATTTTCTTTTCACCTTATCAGACAGCGCGGCATTGCAGAAAAAGGATTATGCACCCGCTTATACCCAGCTTTATTTCGAAGTGCAGTCTCTTCTTAAAAAACAACAATTAAAGGAGCAGCGAAAAGAGCAAAACGCAGGAACAGCTTCTGCGAGCTTTGATGATAACCAATCCCGTTTTCTAAATGCAATGAATGTAAACTCAAGGGTAACGAGTTTTGCACAACTCCTGATTCCTTTTTATGATGAGAAGGCCGCCCTTCCAAAACTATTTAATGATCTGCTGCATGTAAAAGACACCATTACACAGGTACAGTTAGCAACATTGTTATTAAAAAATAATAAGCCTGTTCCCGATTCTGTGATCACGGCTATCGCAGCTAAAGATGCTTTCCGTATCCAGTTATACAACCAGTTGAAAAAAATCGGGAAACAAAACCTTATTCCTGACAGCCTGCGTTCGCAGGAAGCAATGGCCCGTGCATTGTTAATAGCGCAAAAGTCTTTTCAAAAAATTGTAAAAATCGAAAACGCCGGTAAACAGTTTATCAGTTTTAAAAATCAAAATGGATGGGTTTATTTTTTCAAATACCAGTTAGATGGTCAGCCTGATTGGATGGCAGGTATCAGTGGCATTCAACCAGAAAAAATAACCCAGGTTAATGCAAACAATTATTTTGCTAATACCGCAGATATAAGATTAAAATCCGGGCAGCCTGAAATGGAGCAATTTCAAACACTGCTGAACCGTACCTTACTAACAAAAACTAAAACAGGTATGATGTTTTTTGCAAACACAGGCTTTGTTCCCCCATCAATTATGTTGCGATAAATCAACAATCGCTATAAAGTAATTGAAGCGCTGCATAAATTTGGGGGAACAGTAAAAAATTACCAGTTTACACAGACGGGGTTAACAACCTGGACAACACAATAACATGGAAAGCATTAAAAACCGTATAAAGCAAACAGTCGCAGAATCTATACAGGTTAAGCAGGAACTGATGAATGATGAACATATACTACGTTCATTAGAAAACATTGTAAATGCGATGGTGGTGGCTTTTAAAAGCGGCAATAAAGTATTGTTTTGTGGCAATGGCGGAAGTGCTGCTGATGCACAACATCTCGCTGCTGAATTCTCCGGCCGGTTTTATTTAGACAGGAAAGCTTTACCCTCCGAAGCTTTGCATTGTAATACTTCTTACATGACCGCAGTAGCCAACGATTATAGTTATGCCCTCATCTACAGCCGCCTTATAGAAGGAATCGGTAACAATGGCGATATACTTGTTGGCTTAAGTACCTCGGGCAATTCAATTAATATTATTAATGCTTTTGAAAAAGCGAGAGAAGCAGGAATGATCACCATTGGATTTACAGGGGCAACAGGTGGTAAAATGAAGACCATGAGTGATTTTCTGATTAATGTTCCTTCGACCATTACACCCCGTATACAGGAGGCGCATATACTCTGCGGGCATATTGTTTGTGAATTGGTTGAAGAAAAATTATTCA
>JAQBNK010000120.1 GCA_028288595.1 Chitinophagaceae bacterium | reverse complement strand
AGTTAGAACTTCTTTCGTTGCAGAACTGTCGGAGTTAATTTGAATTGCTAAAACATTTTTTTCTTTCTTACTTTTTTTTACTGGCTCAGAAATCTTACCCGGGCTTTCAGACTTTAGAGAATTATTTCCCGTTTCCAACTTAACATTCAACGACTCTTCTTTTTGTTTTGTTGCAACTTCCAAAGGCTTGCTTCTATCAACTACTGTATAATTTTCAGACAGTAAAGCAGTTTGCGGGGGAATGTTTCGGGCTGATGATGTATCATGCAATAATCCTATACCTTCATTTACACTGCTTCCATTTTCTTTTTGAGTGAGGTCTGCTGCGCTATCTTTCTTATACAATGCTTCAGGCTGAAGAATTGCATTCCTGTTTTTCGCATCTTTTGTTTTGCTGTTATCTGTTTTTGTAATATCACTGCTTGATACAGAATTTTTCTTTCCGGGTTTAGGCAATAAATTAAATGCAGATTTTTCAGTAAAGAACTTATCGCTTCCCTTTTGGCCAGGGCTATTAATTTTCTGGTTTAGCTGTGCCGTCTTGTTGTTTATTGGTAATGTTGTTGTTACAGGTGCCGTACTGCCATTTTTAATTGTTTCCTCAGTTTTTGTACTATCAATATTCGTCTTAGCGGAAATAAAACCATCCGCTTCCTTTTTTTGTTCACCCGATTTTAAGACCAGCTCAGGTTTTTTAGTAGCTGGAACTATATTGTTTTTTTCAGCTGGCTTATTTACCGGTTTGTTATTTAATTCTTCAGGCGCAAAAACTTCTTTACGCTTTTCGGTGTTTGCTGTTATGCTATTATTCGTTCCATCGGAACGGCTATTGCTAAAATCATTTTTTGCAGCAGAACCGGCATTTGCAGGAACTTTATTTTTTTCTGTTTCCGGAATAGCAGATTGAGAAGGAACTGACGTCCCCTGGCTAAATGCAGTATCGGGAGTCTTTTTTTCAGTCCGCACGGCTAATCCAGAGACAGCACTATCAATCGAAACAGGTTTGTAAAGAGATTGCAATGCCAACGAATCTTTCGTACCAGGTTGTTTAGCCGCCTCAATGGTAATGTTATTGTCGGTTGATTGTTTTTCATTTTTCCTGTTACCAAAAAGAAACTTAGGCAACAAAGAATTTTTCGCTGAACTATTTGTAACAATGGATTCTGCTTTTGTGGTTAAGCCAGAATTTTCATTATTAGCAGTTTGTGTATTCAACACTCCCGGCGCATTAATAATCCCCTTTGCTCTTTCGTATAACGACTTAAAATAATCATCGGCAAGCAACATATTTTGTTGAGTTGTTTCGCTAGTCCTGGCATTTGTGTTTTTTTTAATCTGAGAGAAAGCATAAATATCATCAGAACTAAAACGGTTACTGCTAAAATAGCCTGACTTCCCATCGGGATTGAAGCTGATCCCAAAATCATCAAATGATGAATTTATCGGATATCCCATATTAACCGGTGTGGCCCATCCTTCAGAAGATTTAACTGATTTGAAAATATCCATCGCTCCAAATCCTGCATGGCCATCCGAACTAAAAAATAAAGTATCTCCTTTAATAGTTGGAAACTCATCATTGCCAGGAGTGTTAACTTCTGGTCCCAGGTTAATAGGCAAAGACATACTATTGTCAGAAATGTCAACAAAATAAAGATCGTTGCCTCCAAAGCCGCCAGGCATATTGCTCGAAAAATACAATCGTCTTCCATTTGAAGAAAGTGCAGGATGAAACCATGAATCTGGTGTGGAATTGTTAGGGAAAACTCGTCTTGCTTCCCATTTGTTATTATTCAAAACAGCCTCAACAATCTCTAAACCAAAACTATTATTATATTTTTTGAGCTTATTGCGGGTATAAAAAACTTTTTTTCCATCCTCAGTAAAAGATAAAGGCCCGGCATTCAATTTTACTTTCAAATTCATATCCAGTATTTGCGAACTGGTTTCATTAACACCTATATAAGACGTGTTGCTAATATCTTTTTGTAAAATATCATTGTCATTACTTGACCTAACAGAAACGCCGGTTACTATTTTAGAATCTTTGAAAGTTTTCCCATACCGGATAAAAGGAGCGACTTCAGAGAGCTGGGCAGTGTCGGGGCTTTCAAAAAAATTATAAAAAGGCAATGCAGTCCAGCCTGATTCTCTTTGAGAGCTTTGCTGTTTTTTTGATAAAAATGCAAAAGGAGATCCGGAAGATGGCTTAGCAGCAGAAACCCTTGGCCTGTTAGATACAAATACAAGCCTGTTACCTTTTATCTGTGGCGAATATTCGTCAAAGTCGGTATTTATGGACAGGTAACGGATGTTATACAAAAGAGAGAGATTCTTAGAATAATTATTTAAACTTCTGTATCCGTCTAACTTTTTCTGGTAAGTTTTATTACCCGGATTTTTCGTTACCAGTCTTTCTAAAATACTGATAGCATTATCATAATTAAGTGCCGTAGCTGAAGACTCGGCGTAGCGATAAGCGACTTCTTCATTAGCAGGTTGTAAGGCATAAGCCCTCTTATACCACATCAGCGCATTCTCATAAGCTTTTACGAGACGGTAACAATTTGCAAGTTTTTGTATTGCTACTGTATCAGTAGAATTGAATTCTTTAATATACTTCTCATATAAAACAATAGCGTACTGGTAATTGTTTTGCTCATACTGCATATTACCATTCGCCAAAATACTTCCCCCCTTATTCTTCTGGGAAAGAATAATAAAGGGAGTTAAAAAAATAAAGAATATAATATTTCGAATTCTCCTGCTCATTACTGATAGCGATATATTAATTTAAAAATATCGTGGTGATAAAATGGTGTTTGATCCTGATCCGAATTCATACCTGATCATAAACTCATGAGAACCCTGGTTAAATGATTTAAGTTTTGATATTGATTTCTCATAAGCATATCCGAAACGTAATTGCGGTGTTACCTGCCATTCAACCATACCTATTACAGCGTCTCCTGTTCTGTAACTTGCTCCAACGGCAACTGTATTTTTTATCCATAGGTTAGCATTCAGGTCAAGTTGCGCATTGCTTCCATTTACCATTTTTACCAGCATAGAAGGTTTAAGATTTAAATCTTCATTGATCTTAAAAACATAGCCTGATGTAAAGAAAACATGGAAATCATTCACGCCTTTGACGCCTGTGTTTACATTATCAATTGCTGTAAGCCTCGACTTTAGTACATCAGGCGCGGAAATACCTGCATAAAATTTATCAGTATTATAAAAAAGTCCCACGCCAACAAGAGGTATCCATTTATTGATGTTATTATAAAATGCCGGGTCATTTGGCGTGAACGTACTTACCTCTGTAAGATTTGCCTGGTAATTCATAATCCCCGCCTGCAAACCCGCAGAAAGAAATGCTTTGTTTGAAAGTGTAACCCTGGTTGCAAGTGATAAATTCATACCGGTACTTCTTTCTATACCCAGTCGATCATTATACAATTGAAGTCCTATACCAAGTTTATTATTTTTCAGGGGCATATCTGCAGAAATAACACCTGTTCTTGGCTCACCGGGTAAGCCCACCCATTGTTGCCTGAACAAGGCAGTAACATTTGGCACACCGCGGCTTCCTGCGTACGCAGGATTTATATGCATCATGTTAAACATATATTGCGCATACATGGGGGCCGTCTGCGCTTGTAAATTCCCGTAGTTAATGAAGACCAGTATTGCTAACAATAACAAGTAGGCCTTTAGTTTGATAAGTTTCATTGGTCTGATTTATTCAGTTCAATTTGCTTTTTAGTTTTATCACTCTTAATTATCTTTTTAATGTCAGGTATCCTGACAATCTCCGCACACTTCCGGTAGCTTTATCAGCCACATTTACAACATAATAATAAGTTCCTTCCGGCAGGTCCTTTCCTGTTAACCCTGTTCCTGTTTTTCCATTCCAGTCATTATTGTAATCAGCAGATTTGTAAACTGTAGCACCCCACCGGTTAAAAATTTCCAGGCTCAAAACTGTATTGTAAGGCCTGATAATTACATAGGTATCATTTACTCCATCATTGTTAGGTGAAAAGCCTGTTGGTATAATAACATCCACCACCGGAATATTAAATTTCGTAGGTGCTCTTGCTGTTGTAACAGATGCAGGATCGGTGGACGACAATTTGAAAGTACCAATTGCTGACTTAGCTGTTTGTTCTGCTGTATTATATAAGTCTCCGTTAAAACCATTCGGCGAAACTTTAAGAATCAGCTCGACTGAATCGGTTTGTTTAGCCGAGAGTACACTTCCATCAGCAAGCAAATCACTATATGTTTTACCATCATAGAAAGAATTCTTAACCAGTTTACCACTTGCTTTTAATTGTACAACCTGGTAGCTTACTGATGAAGGAAAAACTTGTTTCAGATCATCTTTTATTCTCACACTATCGAGTTGATCGTTTCTGAGGTTCGTTGTACGAATCACAAAACGCACAATCATAGTTCCATCGGCCTGCAATTCAGCTGGCTTAGATAATATTTTCTGTACATCAGAAATATCGGTAGCATTCACCATGGTGATGTCATAAGCAAGAATAGCGCTTTCAATATTATTGTATGTTTCACTTACATAATAAGTATAAGTTCCCTTCGCAGAAGGAATAACAGGAACCGGAATTTTTGTTCCACCGGCAATACTTGTATAATAATTAAGCGTACTTCCCGGAAGTAACAGAACAGGATTGGTTACGTTAGCTGGTGTATTAATACCTCCGATAATATAGGTTGCGTTAGCAGCCTTTAACCATGGCCTGAGAGTAAGTACTATTTTAACTTTATCACTTTCCAATTTTGATACAGGATCCAAATGGCTTACGTAATAAGTATATATATCCGGATTAACTGGTACCGCCGGAGCAGTGATTGCACGGTTGGAACCATTATTATCATACCATACTATCTGGTAACTGGCGAGGCTTGTTGCAAGACTACTTATATCAGAAGGATTCACAGGATTTCCTGAATCAAAAATTCCGTTTTTAACTACCGGTACCGGAGGAATAACTGACAAAGTATCTGATTTCGCAGGGCAGCCATTATCATATATCACCGACACCCAATATTTACCAGGTTTAGTAACAGATATAGATTTTGTTATTTCTCCGCTTGACCAGTCATAAGTTTTTGCGACACTGCTTGAAAGTGTTAGCGGAGTATTTGGATTGATAACAAGCGGGCCACTTGCAGTTATTACAGGTGCGGTTACAAAATTTATCCTGATTAAAACAACGTTACTATTTTTTACCTGGTTACCGGAAGTCACTTCTCTTCTCAGGTAAGTCGTCGTCAGAATGCTATCAGTAGTATAAACACTATCTATCGCACCAGGTATATCCGTATATGTAAAATTGTCTTTAGAACTTTGCCACTGGTATTTGTATCCACCAACACCACCTTTGTTTACAGTAGTTGGTACAATATTAATATTCGTTACAGGCATACAACTTTGAGAAATTAAAGCTCTTGTTGCTCCTCCCGTGTTAATTGCTATGTCGCCTGTTTCAAGTGTTGGTATGATGGTGTTTATAGCAATATAAGTAGGCAAACTTTCATCCGGCACTCCATCACCATCTGTATCAGGATCCAAACCATCTGTTGAAAGATCGGTAATGGTTTTCTTTAATTCATCACATGTAGCCATTGCTAATGCCTGGAGCGTATAAAGTGCTTTTAACTGGTTAGGCTTGATATTTACAGTGAAAGAAATTTCAGATTCCTGCCTGTAAGCCAACTGGCTAGTGTTCACTAGAACATTAGTATCCAAACTTCCGTCAAAGAATGTATTAGGATATAAATTATTTGTCGCAACAGGCGCTTCAACTATTTTATAAGTAGCAAGTGATCCAAAAATCTGTTTAAGATCCTGCCCGAAAGAAATATGACTAAGGTTTACATTACCATAGTTGCGTAGTTTATATGATAGTTTAACGTTGTAAGTGCCATCTCCAATCGCAACGAGTTTTGTTGCGCTCATAGCGATTCCCATACTTGGTTTAGGTGATAAACTTATTACCGTAGGTACCGGGTCTCCCTGACCTGTAAAATCCGGGTGAGAAGCAGGGTCATCCCCTGAATTAGATAAACTAGCAATATCAACAGGCCCGTTCACTGTATTCGCTGTTGCTGATGCATCTACCTGCATAGTGAATGGCTGCGTATATCCGTTAGGTTTGATGTGCACATACAATTTAATTTCGCTTTCTCCCCCGATAGGTAATTGTGCGTTTGAACCAAATAGTTTAGCGCTGTGAATAATATTATTATCCGGAGATGAAGTCGTTGAATTTTTGTCCTCGCTATTTATTTCAGCTATATCAGAAGTTCCTGCTATTTCACCGCCTTCTCCGTCTAATGCGAGGGATGTATTAGTAGACCGCTGAGATGATTTCCGGGTGACTGCGTAATCATTCTGATAATTAGCTGATGTATTAATTCTACCAAGGAGGTTGAGATTATTTATACCATCATAGGTCGTGTTCTTCTGAATTCCGCTACCTACAACCACTACACTATCTAAAATGTATTCAACTGGTGGAGGGAAAACATTGGCAAGGTTTGCACCGACTTGTACTGAGGATAAATCAATGTCACCGACATTTTTCACTTTCATCGTTAATTGGGTGCTGAAGGAACTATCTGTTTCCTGCTTAAGACTATCAACGCTTAACGTAACAACAAGCTGGGGATGTACAACAACCACAATTGAAATGGTGTCTCTCGTGATATTTGAATTCCTTGTTGCACCATCAGCGTCAGTAATAGACAACAGTTTGTAGGTGGTGCTTTGCGTGATTGTCTTAACAGGCACGGGCACATCGCTCTGCACATTTTTAAGTGTGTCAACTACTCCGCTATTATTTTCTTTTACTACCAGGGTGAATGGTGCCTTGCCAGCAGTGGCTGTGAAAGTTAACGTTGGTATATCTGTGAAAATTATCGGTCCATTCCCCACTATAGATCCTTGCGGTCCTGTAAAGTTTACAGAAACAGTTTGGGGAATACTAACACCATTCAACTTAGCACTAACAACGCCCATACCAATTGTTGATGAAGTAATGGTTGCAAGATAAGTACCGTCATTATTATCAGTAACAGTGCTTATAGTACCCAACGTTGTTGCCAGGGTTATGGTGCCGCCGCTTTGGTTTAGCTTCTCTCCCTGCGTATCATTTAATTGAACGGTGATTTGACTGGTTGTACTATTATTAGCTGGTATAAATCCAAGATTAGTTGTAAGTGCTGCTTTATATACATCTGGTAGCGTGATTACTTTAATGCTTAAAGAACCACTTGTTGAACCACCGCTATTGCTGGCTGTTACTGTATACGTTGTTGAAACACTTGTTGAAAATGGCGTCCCGCTTATGACTCCGGTTACTGTATTGAAGTTTAGCCCGGAAGGAAGTGCAGGTGTAATAGAATAACTAGTTGCCGAGCCGGTTAACGTTGGCGTCAATCCTGCGATTGCCTGGCCCTTTGTAAATATGTTTGGTGTACTATAGACAAGGTTGGATGGTGTGTTATCTTTTACAGTAATATTTACTATTGCAGTTGTACTGCCAAAACTATTTGTTGCAGTTACTGTGTAAGCAGTAGCGGCGCTGATAACTAAAGGAGTTCCAGTAATTGCACCCGTAGTCGTGTTTAGACTAAGTCCTGCAGGTAATGCCGGAGTAATACTAAATGTCGGCACACTTGCGGGACCATTTTGATTCACTAATGTAGCATTAAGAGGCGAAATGGCTGCTCCTTTCGTAAAGACAACGGGTGTAGTATAAGTTATTGGGGTTGGTTGTGTACCAGCCCTTGTGATTTGTACGGTATAGGTTTTAGTCGTTGTACCATCAGGCGCAGTAACCACTGTTGTAATAGTATTAACCCCTTCAGTAAGTACAATGCCAGATGATGCAGTACCGGATGCTACCGTATTTCCATTTATTTTTATCGTAGACCCGGTCGCTGATATTATCGGCGTAACGGTTACCGAAGATGTACCATTCGGAACCGATGACGTATAATTTGCTGCTGAAGCAGAAAATGTTGGGCTTAATGTAGCACTGTTGATTACGAGTGAAGAAAGATCCGCATTAGATGAAGGTGCCCTTGTAATCGTTACCGTATAAGTTTTAATAGTTACGCCATCCTGCGCAGTAACCACTGTTGTAATAGTATTTGACCCTGCAGTTAACGGTATAGCAGATGAAGCACTGCCAGAGCTTACAGTTATTCCGTTAACCTTTATTGTAGTACCTGGCCCGGATGCAGTCGGTGTTAGGATAATTGATGATGTTGCATTCGGAACTGCTGAACTATAATTTACTGTTGATGAACTAAACGAAGGACTCAATGTTCCTGCATTGGTGGTAAGATTTGTAAGATCTGCATTTGTTGAAGCAATTCTCGTAACAATTATTTTATACGTTTTAGTTGTTATCCCGTCCTGGGCGGTCACAACCACAGTTATAGTATTGCTGCCTGCATTCAAAGAAATATTTGGTGAGGCGTTATTACTAGCTACTGTAACCCCGTTTACAGTTATAGTTGATGCTAAGCCTGATTTAACCGGTGTAACTGTTATGAATGAAGTACTATTCGGAACTGTTGCTGTGTAATTATTCGTATTTCTGTCAAAGACAGGGGACAATACTCCGTCACTGGAAGTGAGTGATATCAAATCGCTATTAGTTTCGCTGGTAATGTTTGCAGTAAGTCCTGTTGGCTGTGTAAGCGTATAGTTAGCAGCTTTTGTTCCACCCAGTGTTGATGTCGATGTTACAGCGATACCTGTTCCGATGTTAGCTGAATTGAATGTGCCTGTGCCTGTAAGCGTCACATCGTCTGAGTTTAATACTCCCGACAGTGTTCCTGTTATAGTAGCTGATGTATTAGCGTCGTATGGTTTATTCTGAGCTGCTGCACCGGATATAGTCAGTGCTTTTGCAGTGATATTAGCAGTGAGCCCTGTCGGTTGAGTCAGCGTATAGTTACCAGCTTTAGTGCCACTTAAGGTTGATGTTGATGTTACAGCGATACCTGTTCCAACATTCA
>JAQBNK010000117.1 GCA_028288595.1 Chitinophagaceae bacterium | reverse complement strand
CATTTCCCGTTCCACCTATTCTAAACTTTTGCCCCCTACCAAAGACACAGCTTCTTACTTCAGTTTTTATGATGTGTGTGATAAAATGGGAACCGTTATTGGAACCTTAACATTTGGCTCTGTTGCTGAATTTATTGGCGGCATGCGTAATTCGGTTTTAGCGCTGATGATATTTTTCATTACAGGTTTGATTTTATTAATGTTTGTAAAAATGAAGAAAACCGAAATTGCAGTTGCATAAAACCGGGTTATTGACTGTTTTGTCTTGTGCCTAAATCAATTATCAATAAATGAAGTTATATACGATAGATACCGGCTATTTTAAACTGGATGGCGGTGCAATGTTTGGCGTGGTGCCTAAATCCATATGGAATAAATTAAACCCCTCAGATGAGAATAATTTATGCACATGGGCAATGCGATGTCTTTTAATTGAAGATGGAAACAGGCTGATATTAGTGGATAATGGGATTGGAAATAAGCAGGATGCAAAATTTTTAAGTCATTATCATTTGCATGGTGATGCTAGTCTTGAAAGCTCATTGGCAAAACAGGGCTTTTCCAAAAAGGATATTACCGATGTTTTTTTAACGCATTTGCATTTTGATCATTGCGGTGGAAGTGTGGAAAGAAAAGATGAGAAGCTGGTCACCGCTTTTCCTAACGCAACATATTGGAGTAACGAGCGGCATTGGGCGTGGGCTACAAAACCAAATGACAGGGAAAAAGCTTCATTTCTAAAAGAAAATATTTTTCCTATCGCTGAAAGCGGGCAGTTGAAATTTGTAAAGGATGAAAACAATATTGAAATATTTGAAAATTTCAGTGTAGTATTTGCAAACGGGCATACTGATGCAATGATGCTTCCTAAAATCATATATAAGGGCAGTTGCATCGTGTATATGGCAGACCTCTTGCCATCGGTTGCACACTTGCCCATTCCTTATGTGATGGCGTATGATGTAAACCCACTGGAAACATTAAAGGAAAGAAAAAGATTTTGGAATGAAGCTTTGGAGAATGATTATATTTTTTTTCTTGAGCATGATAAGGACCACGAATGCTGCACTCTGCAGATGACAGAAAAAGGAATAAGACAAAAAGATGTTTTTAAATTAAGTGAGTTGTAATACGCTCCACTGCTCAATTTATAATAAGGCGCTGAAGGGAGTGATCCCGACCGGCGGTTGGGACAAGTCACAACAAAAGACGATGGATGAATCTGCAGCTGATTAAAACTTACAATTTTGAAGATAAAGGATAACGCAAATTAGATACGTCACGCATATCTACTTTAATACTTCCTACTGTGATGGGGCTTTCGATTCTTACGGGAATATGATTGGCATCATCAGTTACCCAAACTGTCATTTTTTCGCCACCTTCGAAGATGGTTCCTTTAACAAGTAAAGGTTTGAATTTGATTGCACGAAATTTTCCAAATCTTGTTTTGATCGTTTCTTTTCCTAAATACCGGATATATAAATTGAATACTTCGTTATCGAGGAACATATTAAACGGGATCTTATCGTTTTCCTTATACTTATTGAAATCGATATTACGTGCATAATAAATTGAGCTTAGCACATCCTGAACACAATTAGGAACTTTAAACACACCATCCTGTGTGATGGCAGTATTGGTTTGCTGGTTAAAACTTACATTCTCATATTTTTTATAGCCACCCTCATTCACATTGCGAATGAATTTTAAAGGCTGAAGATTACTTGTGTCAAAAAAAGATTCATACTTATCACGTACTTTAAATATCCAGTCGTATTTAGAATTGGAAGCACCATCTCCTGTCACATGATAAACAGTTTTACTTCCCAGTTTTTCAACAGCCGTTTTGAAGGAAGCAGAACCGGCGTTAACATAAATACCGATCACGTTATAGAATATCGTGTATTCGATCAGTTCGCCGGATTGAAAAGCCGTATTGCGAAGCCCGCAAAAATCATCTCCTGCAGATAACCTGGTCCAGGCTGTTATTAATAAAAAAACTGCTGCGTATTTTTTAATCATTGCTTTTCCTGAACAATTTTAGCCCCAAAATAAACAAACTCCCCGCTATTGCCGGAATTATCAGGTTGATTAGCCAGATACCCCCCGCCGTTGCAATGATGCCCAATGTATTGGTTGATACAAGCCCGAACAGCCTGATACCCGCCTCGCCTCTTATACCCAGTTCTGCCACCGGCAAAGTAGGAATAATTGCCAGCACCAGGAATAAAACGCACACGAGCCATCCGGAAGTATCCCATGGAATATTTACTTCAAAAAGCTGCATGAGCAGAATATACTGGACAACAAAAACAAGGTATCTGCATGCTGATAAAATAAAAATTCTTGTTAAGAATAATTCTGAAAAACCTTCAACCGTTTTCACATAAAAATCCAGTTTACTAAACCACTTATACTTTTCGAGCCACCGGGTTATACCGGGAAGCCCGTAATAGATCAGACCCAGCAACACCGTTCCCGTCCCAACAGAAAGCATTATGACCGTCATCCAGAACTTACTAAATTCCTGCAGCGGAAAAGTTTTTAGCAACTGGTGATTTTTCATGTATACATACCCGCCTATACCTGCGAGCATGGTCACAAGCAATTGTGCCAGGCTTCCTACAACTGATAGTGAAACTGATCTAAGCCTGTTGCCTTCATCCATGAAGACCATTCTTCCAAAAAATTCACCGAGCCGGTTAGGTAAAAAAAGCGAAAGGGATAAACCTGAAAGAACTGATTTAAAAGCTTTTAAAAAAGTGATGGCTTGAATGGAACGTACAAGTAATTGCCATTTGCGGGTTTCAAGCGCCCAGTTAACAAGTGCTAATAATAGAACGAGGTAAAATTTCCAGCTATCAGCGCCGGATAACGAAGCCCGGATAATTGTCCAGGAATGCTGAAGATCTTTTTGTTCGCGGATCCGGTGAAAAATATTCCAGGAAAGTGCAATGAATAACAACGGCCCCAACACATAATTTATAATAGTTTTAAAACGGGGGTTAATTATTACGTTTCCTTTTTGAATTTGAATCACCTCCTGTGCTGTTGTTTAATCAAACCTACAGCAATTCATGTAAAAAGAATCACGGCATTGTGGTTAGTTTCTTATTTTACACTTGCATGAATAAGCCAACTGTGATATTAGGAATTGACCCTGGTACTATTTTTATGGGCTACGCCATTTTGCATATAGAAAATCATGAACCAAGGCTGGGAGAAATGAGTGTAATTAGACTGGCGGCAGTAAAAGATATTTATGCCCGGCTTGAAATAATTCATACCAGTATTAAAAATATTATTGAACGATACCAGCCGGATTCATTTGCTATCGAAGCTCCGTTTTTTGGCAAGAATGTGCAAAGCATGCTTAAGCTTGGTCGAGCACAGGGCGTTGCTATTGCAGCGGCAATGCAGGCATCGTTATCGGTCACGGAATATTCACCAAAAAAAGTGAAGCAATCTATTACAGGAAATGGTAATGCAGATAAGGAGCAGGTTTGGAAAATGCTGCAGACAATTTTAAAACTGGAAGAAAAACCCAAATACTTTGATGCAACCGACGCCTTGGCTGTAGCCTTATGTCACCATTATCAATCGAGCAGTGTGTTGAATACAAGCGGAACTTCTTTGAAGGGATGGGGTGATTTCGTTTCTAAGAATCCAGAGAGGATAGATCAAAAGTCGAAATTAAAAAGTCAAAACTGAAATTTTGAACTGAGGCGTGAATCCTAAATCGTCAATTCTGAAAGCTGAATGCATTCACGTTTCACGATTAACGTTTGACACCGCTGGCTCAAACCTTGCTTTTGAATTCCATATGCTGAATGATCTTTCTTCTTGCCGCATCTAATTCTGCCGCAGTGGGTTTTAATTTCCCCCTGGTAAAATTCAAATCATCCGAATCATTGATGGGAACGAGATGTAAATGAGCATGAGGGATCTCTAATCCTACGACAGATAATCCGCAACGATTGCAATCAAATGCCTTTTCAATTGCTTTAGCGATTGGTTTTGCAAAAAGGAGCATCTCTGATAAATAATCATCACTGAGATCGAAGAACTTATCGGTTTCAACTTTAGGAATTACCAGGACATGACCTTCAGTCAAAGGAAAAATATCGAGAAATGCAAAAAACTTTTCGTTCTCAGCTATCCTGTAAGATGGGATTTCTCCGTTAATTATTTTGGTGAAAATGGTCATGATAAAGCCAAAATTAAAAAGTCAAAATTCAAAACTGGAGGTCCTTTTTTACTTTTTAGTTTTAATTAAATAGAAATGTCTTCCACTTTAAACTTCAACACTCCTGTTGGTGCCTGCACTTCTGCAAGCTCGCCTTTTTGTTTTCCAAGCAAACCTTTTCCTATTGGAGAATTAACAGATATTTTTCCGGCTTTAAGATCAGCCTCTTTCTCACCAACGATCTGGTAAGTGACGGTTTTTTTAGTTTTTAAATTGGTGATGGTCACTTTTGTAAGAATAGAAACCTTACTTGTATCGATTGAACCGATATCTAATACACGGGCCATTGCAAGCTGGCCATCGAGTTGTGCTATTTTGGCTTCAAGCATTCCCTGTGCTTCCTTGGCCGCATCATATTCTGCGTTTTCTTTCAGGTCTCCTTTTTCTCTTGCTTCAGCGATAGCACGGGATGCGGCAGGACGATCAACGCTTTTCATCCGGTGCAGTTCTTCTTTCAGTCTTTCAAGGGTCTCTTTGGTAACATACATAACTTCGCTCATAACCGAAAAGTTTAACAGAGGTCAAAAAAAATACAACGCCACAGTTTAAGTGCAGCGTTGCAGGGCATCAAATATACTAATTTTCGATTTCAAAAAAGAAAATTGAGCTTAAAGTGGAAGCTTGTGAGACAATACTTTAGCCATTAAATGAAACGCTTCGTGGCTATACCCGGCGATGTGCGGTGTAATGATGACGTTAGGTTGATCACAGAGTAATTCCAAAATTTGCTTTTCTCCTTCAGAATAAAATTCCATTTTTTCATTCTCTAAAACATCGAGACCCGCCCCGGCTATAAGCTCTGAACTGAGTGCCTGTAACATGGCGGCTGTATCCGTAACCTTCCCCCGGCAGGTCGACAGGAAAAAAGGTTTTTTTTCAAGCGAAGCAAAAAATGCACTATCAGCAAAATATTCAGTTTCGGGTGTGAGCGGTAAATGCAGGCTCACTACATCAGCGTAAGTGGCGATATGTTTTAGTTCAGCCTGCCTGATGTAATCTCTTGCAAATTCGGTCCTGTATTTATCGTATGCTAACACCGTAACATTAAATGAGGATAATAAATTGGCAAAGGCCTCACCCGTATTTCCAAAGCCGATTATCCCAACGGTTTTACCTGTAAGTTCGGTTCCCCGGTTAGCATCCCTGATCCATTTGCCCGATTTAATTTCGCTATAGCTGGAAGAAATTTTATTCATCAGGTTCAGCAGTAATCCTAACGCATGTTCAGCCACTGCATTCCTGTTGCCCTCGGGACTACTAACACAAACAATGTTTTTGGAAGCGGCATATTCTACATCGATCTGTTCCATTCCACTGCCCAGGCGGCCGATCCATTTTAGATTTTCAGCCATATCAAGAATAAACATATCAATTTTGAGGCGAGTCGTTACTATCAGTCCGACAGCATCTTTTATTTGTTCAGAAAGTTCGTAATAAGTGATCTCCGGAGCATATACTACCTCGTATCCTTTTTCTTTCAGTGTGTCTAAAAGAATGTCATGCGTCTTTGCTGTGATAATAACTTTATTCATTTTATCTCATCTCGAATGTTAGTTCTGCAAATTCGTTTATTGTCAGTTGCTCGGCTCGTTTACTAAAGATTTCTTTTTTTAAAATCGTTTCATCAAACAATCCTCTCACACCATTTCGGAGCATTTTTCTTCTTTGATTGAAAGATGTTTTAACCAGCAGGAAAAAATGTTTTTGAGACCGCATATTAATACTTTCTGGTTTTCTTCTAAACCTTAGGACGCCGCTTTTTACTTTAGGGGGAGGGTTAAAACTATCCTCGCTTACATCAAACAAATATTCAACCTCGTAAAAGGCCTGAGTAAGCACACTAAGTATGCCATAAACTTTATTTCCTGGCTGGCTGGCAATCCGCTGAGCTACCTCTTTTTGAAACATACCGATCATAACAGGAACCTGCTCTTTCCACTCTAAAACTTTGAAAACAATTTGTGTTGATATATTATACGGAAAATTACCGATCAGGGTAAACTCATTTTCGAAAGGAGGATCAATATCCAGGAAACTTTTATGAATGATCTTATTTTTTATGGACGGATAAGTATGCTCCAGGTATTGTACTTTTTCTTCGTCGAGTTCTACGGCTTTAAAATCGATTCCGGGAAGGTTCAGCAGGTATTTGGTTAACGCTCCGCCACCCGGACCCACTTCAAGAAGATTTGAGAAATCGTCTTCTTTTAATGCATCAACGATTTTCTGTGAAACACTTTCATCTTTTAAAAAATGCTGTCCCAGGGATTTCTTAAGCGAATACTGCATAGCACAAAAGTACTTTAATGTTTTGCCCCGAAATGGCGAGGCACAAAGAAAAAAGCATCTGCTATGGGCCGGTGTATCGTTTCAGCAAAAACTTTATAGCATAACAGGATGTCAGGATTGCTTAAATTTGCGTAAACCGTTTGTATGAGTGAATTGCAAAAGCCAGTTATAGGCATCACCTGTGGCGATCTGAATGGGATAGGAACAGAACTGATCATTAAATCGCTGCATGATAACCGCATACTGGATGTTTGTGTTCCTGTGGTTTTTGCAAGCAGCAAGAGCATAAATTTTTACAGGAAATCGCTGGCTGATATCAATTTCGTTTTCAACACAACAAAAGATCTTACCAGGCTTAACCCCAAACAGGTTAATGTATTTAACTGCTGGGAAGAAGAAGTTGCCATTACACCAGGACAATTAAATGAGATCGGTGGAAAGTATGCAAGGATTTCATTGCAGTTTGCAATAGACGGGCTAAAATCCGGTCATTTACAGGGACTGGTTACAGCGCCCATCAACAAGAAAAATATTCAGTCACCAGAATTTAATTATACCGGTCACACACCTTATCTGAGAGATCAGTTAGGTGTAAAAGATGTAGTAATGATCCTGGCTGCAGATAATATGCGTGTGGCAGTGGTAACAGAACATGTGCCCGTTAAAGACATTACACAATTTTTATCTAAGGAGATTATTTTAAGCAAGCTCCAGGTATTGAACTTCAGCCTGCAAAAAGATTTCGGGATTGATAAGCCTAAGATCGCAGTGCTTGCCTTGAACCCGCATGCAGGAGATGAGGGGTTGATTGGAAATGAAGAAGAAACAATTATTAAACCAGCGATTAAAGAAGCCAAATATAAAAATGTGCTTGCATTTGGTCCCTTCAGTGCCGATGCATTTTTTGCAAGAGGTCAGCATGAAAAATTTGATGCTGTGTTGGCTATGTATCATGACCAGGGATTGATCCCTTTTAAATCTTTATCTGTAGGGGAAGGAATTAATTATACAGCAGGTTTGCCGATCGTAAGAACAAGCCCCGATCATGGAACAGCTTTCGATATTGCAGGAAAAGGTAAAGCTGATCCTTCTTCTTTTATAGATGCGATCTTTAAAGCCGTTGATATTGCCAGGCAGAGAAGCTTTTATGAAGACAATCACCGCAATCCTTTACGTAAGATGAGCGCAATGGTGGTTGCCAATGCAGAAGATGAAAGGATTGAAGAACAGTAAAAAATTATGTTGAATGCCGAAGACCGAACGCTGAATACTGAATATGGGTTTACCTTAGTATCCTCAGCCTTTAAATACCGCATCATCTACTCCTTTATTTACCTGGTAGTTTTTATAGTGAATTTCGACTGTACCTTTTTTATTTTTTAGCTTATTCATTTTTTTTGCAGCATCGCTATCTTCAAATTCAAGTGTTAATCCTTTCGGTAGTTTATAATCTTTTGTGTTAAAGCTAAAGATCACTTTATCCGGTAATCCATAATTGCTGTACTTACCATAACTCATTTCCATTTCATAGGTGCCATTCTCCCGGGTTGTAGTTGACGCTTTTCGTATCAGCAGATTTTTATCATCAATATATAAAGTGGTTAAGATAATATCCTGGTTTTCTGTAAGCGGTATCAGCTTTACAATTTTAACCGGTGTTCCGTTAATGGTAATGTCGCCGGCAGCAATAGCAGCGAAATTGGTCATGCTAAGCACCGAATTTAGGTTGAAGCTTACACCGCCTTTCGGTAAAACTGAAATACCGCCATCTCTTTTAACCTTAAACCTGTCGGGTTTTTTATAAAACACTTTTACTTTACTGATGGGAGCTTTAATAAATGCGACGTTGGTTTTCATAACACCTTCAGCCGTATAATCGCTGACTGCATCAAGGCGTGCTTTTACTTTGTTTATCAGATCCGACATGTCCTGTGAGAAAGCAGGGAGTAAAAAACAAAAAACAAAAAGTGAAAGGAGCATCACTTGTTTTACCAGTAATAATTTTATTTTATGATCTGCCGGAGCCTTCGGTTTCATAACATCACGTTTTTATTAGCTTAAAATATCTTTCTTTTTGAAAATATAAATTGCTGCGGATATAAAGATCCCGATGTGCAGGAATAATACCACCAGTGAATTAATGATCCTTTGGGGATTTTGAACAGAGCCAATGATGGCTTCATTATGGCTATTCACTTTTTCATCAAAAAATTCTTTCCAGTTGATCATGTGAGTCGTGAATAAATAGGGTTTGATCGAATTGAAGATTGGAATGTTTAAAGTGCTGAGTACAGTAAAGAAAATAATAAGGCTCATAGTAGCCACAATAGGTCCAATGGAATTTTCTGCAAAAACTGATAACAAAAATCCAAGTGATGCTACAGTAACCATTGCAACCGCTGCGAAACCGAATGCGCAACAGTAGCGCCAGAACACATCATAATTTTTAAGGATCACAACGTAATCTGTTTTAAAAAGAAAGAGGTCGTCTGTACCGAAGATGAGCATGCTGCCAAATAAAGCGAGAATTGCCATCCACACAAGAAGTAATAAAGTATAGATAGCTGACGCGGTAAACTTTGAAAGGATCCATTGCGTCCTGGTAAAAGGTTTCGAAAGCAATAATCGCAGCGTACCCATATTGGCTTCACCGGAAATCATATCGGCAGAGATCAATGAGATTAGTAAAGGAACATGTACCAATAATAACTGGAGTATTATGTAGCAGATAAGATATCCATTCAAAAATTTGCCTTCTATTTCAAAAGAGTTGCTCACACTCTGCATCATGAAATCAGCATATTCTTTTCCATCGATCTTTAAACCAATTTGAATCATGAGGATCAATGCAGTGATCGCCACGAACGAAATATATGTTCGTGGCCTGTGGAAAATTTTATATAATTCAAACTGAAGGAGTGTCCACATGGTGATTAGATGTAACCTGTAAAAAATAATCTTCCAGCCGGTGTCTTGGATGAACGGCCATAACAGCAATGCCATTATCTGCGAGCCATTTATTCAAACCAGGAATTTGTTTTTTATCAATTTGTACAGTGAGTTTATTATTGGTAAGTCTCGCGGCAAAATTAGCAGCTCTTAACAGGTTAACTGCTTCTGTATTATTCAGTGTTTCGATCTCAACTATGGTATGTGCTTCATCAAATAATTCTTCAGCCGTCGCTTCGGTAATTTTTTTTCCTTTGTCAATTATCAAAACCCTTGTTGCTACCTGTTCTATTTCGTGTAAAAGATGCGAAGAAAGTAAAATTGTTTTTCCTTTTTCGCTGCTGAGATAAATGATGAGCCTGCGGATATCTGCTATTCCCTGCGGGTCCAATCCGTTCACGGGTTCATCGAGAATAATTAATGATGGGTCGTGAACGAGGGCAACAGCAATTCCAAGTCTCTGCTTCATGCCCTGCGAAAAAGTTTTTACTTTATCATTCGCACGGCCGGCAAGACCCACTTCATCCAGCTGTTGCATTAATTCTTTTGATGACAGTTTCTTTTTACTCAGCGTGCTGAAAAGCCGCAGGTTTTCAAAAGCAGATAAATATTTATAGAGATCAGGCTTTTCTATTACTGCACCGATATTATGAAGAATAGATTTCGTATGGCGACCAAGATCTTCACCAAATATTTCAATAGTGCCGGTTGTAGGCTTTACCAGCGTGAGCAACATGCGGATGGTAGTAGATTTACCAGCGCCGTTCTGCCCAAGGAAACCATAAACATCGCCTTTATAAACTGTAAATGATAAATCGTTTACTGCGGTAATGCCGGGGTAAGTTTTAGAGAGATTCTTTACACTGATGATTTCAGTCATTGATATACAAAGATAATTGTATTAAGAGCTGTAGAAACCTAAAGGAAATTTAAACTAATCAGTTTTTCTTCTTCTTTTTTAGTTCAGCTATATCTGCAATGTCTTGTTTTCTTCCGGCAGCTTTTTTATTTTTAATGAGATCTTCAAGTCCTATATATAAAATGTTTAATCCGGCTTCTTCTATTACCTGCCGGTTTTTATATGCCTCATCAAATCCGACTCCATCGATGGAATTAAGAATATCGATTCTGAGAGGAGGGTAGCCAATTTGGGTCATATAACCCTCCTTTAAAAAATCCTCTTTGGAGATTTGCAATGAACTCATTCCAAATTCAGAAATAACTTTTATAAGCTTAGATGCATTTTTTTCTGATATTTTAATCCAGATATCTAAATCCCCGGTATGCCTTGGCCGCCCGTGGAAAGCAAGCGCATAACCACCAACAACCAAATATTCAATAGAATGTTTATTGAGGAGTTGAATAAATTCTTCAAAGTCTTTCTCAAGTATCATCCTTTCATCTTAATTTTTCTGACGAAAGTTCTATCCATTTTCTCGCCTGGCTTGAGTGATTGCCTGATAAGAAAAGTTACCGCCTGAATTCTTCTTATTGGTGGCTGAGAAAGCCAGTAAGAAAGGTCTTGCAGTTTTTCGTCAGTTTCATGAATGGATAGTTTATTAACAGCATTCTCCATTTTGAAAGATGATTTTGGCGAACTAATATTTACGTTCTTACCCATATACGAATTTACAATAATAAGGCGAGGGAAAGAAGAGGCATCATTTCCCAATCTTCAGATACTGCTGAAGCGCCTTAACATATTCTTCAAAAGCAGAGATGCCGTGTGGAGTAACTTTGCAGATCGTCTGTGGATAGTTGTCTTTGTATTGTTTGATCACATCAATATAACCGGCATCTTTTAATTTCTGTATCTGCACACTGAGGTTTCCAGCCGTGGCATTTGTTTTTTCCCGGATAAAAGTAAATTCTGCTTCCTTAACGCCAATCAGGAGGCTCATTACTGCTAACCGTAACTGCGAATGTAATATGGGGTCCAGATCTTTAAACACGTTTTCTATCTCTTAATTTTATTAAACTCCCTGTTAGCAATATGTCCTGGTATAATATAGCCGCATAATACAGCAGCACCATGAAAGATCATGGCTAGTTCAAAAGAATCGGTGAATAACATCCCATATGCAAACGCCCATACAACAAAGGCGGCGATGATGGAAGGTCTAAAGTTTAAAGAAGCACCATAAATAAGGATCCAGAATCCATACAGATTTGTTAGCAGGGAAAAGCCTGTTACGGGATCGCATTTATGTAAATTGATCGCTACAATGATAAATATGAGAGAGATAAAAAAACCAATATTAAGTTTTTGAAAAACTTCACTTGTATATGTTTTTACCCTTGCGGTTTTAAAAAAAAGATGCCGGATAATATTAAATACCAGCAGCACAATTGTAAGGAGGCCAAAAATGTTCCAAAAGAAATACATGTCTTTTACCAGGGCAACGTGCATATTAATTACGGTAAATAGCGATGCAAGGAATAACAGCCATCCCCATAGGATCCAGCCCTTTCCATCATCTTTCTGTTCTCTTTTAGCCGTGTGGATCATTTGCTGAATGATATCCAGACTTTCCTGCTCACTCATTGGTTGATCTTCATTCATGATGTGATTTTTTATAGCGTGCCCTTAACATGTGACCCGGAATTATATAGCTGATAAGTATTGCGGCGCCTGATATTAGACCTTGTTCAAAATAAGTAAAAAAGCAGGCCACAATTACAAGCCCAAAATTGATCAGGCCGCCAATTACCAGTGGCCTGAATTGCAGAATTCTGCCACTAATGAACGTTCCGATTGCATATAATAATATATAGCCAAGAAAGGCGTTTTGCCAGCCCGTTTTTATATTAATGAAAATAACAACAATAAATGCTAGGCCAACACCGGCCCATAGATCACTGAGTGCCTGTTTTATTATTGTTCTGGTTCTTTCTTTTTTCTTTTGTCTTGAACCATATATCCCGGTAAGGATTCCGCCAATAGGCATCAGGAACCAAACATAATAATGATAAGGGGAATTGAAGAGATGTAAAATATATTGCCCTATGCAGGCTATAAAAGTGATCCATCCCCAAAAAAGAAAATAAAAACTATTATCTCCCACTTCATTTTTAGCATTGTTGATCATGCCCGTAATGAGCTTTATACTTTCTTCGGGGGAGAGTTCTTTTTCTGTTGTCATAGACGTGGTTGATAAAAACAAAGATAGCAGGGGCCAACCCCGGCCCCTGCTAAATATTACGCACAAATTACTGGCACTGTGCCAGCGACATTTCAGCTTGCTTCAATCCCCATGATGGATAAAACGGCGATGCTGGTTTCGCTGATTTAAACAAGTCAACCGATTTTTGTAAAATAGGTTTTGCTTTATCTTTTCCTCCACCAAATGCTGCTGGTGTACCCATCACATTTGCGCCGCGCATGTAATAAGCTCTCGGGTTATTAGGGTCCTGCTGAATTGCTTTTTCAATATTACCGTTAATGTCCTTTGCATAGGTCATATACCTGCTCGCAGGATTTACCAGCATTTGTTGTGTTGCCACAACACTGCGTAAAACAGAGAACTCGCTGTTGGCCTCAATTATTTCTCCTTTGCTTATGAGTGCCTTAGTTTTTTCTGCTAACTGATCTTTGTCTGAATTTTTATCCATCCATCCAATATTTATCTGGCACAGAGCAGCATAGTAATAGGGTATCCATTGTGTTTTTTCTGCGTCACCGATTCTTTCGAACTTGGCAGAAACATCCTGTACATCTGCTACTGTTTTAGCCGAGTCCATCAAAGCAAGAGTTGTTTTCATCGCCTGCATGTAGCGGTCAGATTGCGCATATACGCTTACTGAAACAAGCATGAGTAAACCGAGGAGTATCTTTTTCATGACTTTAATTTTTATGGTTTTATAGATTTTGATTTTGTTTTAATTTTTGATATTCTTTTTCAACCGCATCTGCTTTATTAAAATGATAGGTGTTGAAATAATCGGAGATCACTGCTATGCCCCAGAAAACAGTAGCCCACGCCGGCCATGGAATATCGTTATGGAAACTATAGCCTCTGCCTGTAAGCAACCAGATAACCCAAAGCATAATATTGGTCATCAGGTAAGACGAAAGATGTTTTTTAAATGAAGCTCTTTTGCGGGCCATCTGCCACAACACTTCATCCTTGTTTTCGTTATTCATGATCGTTTAAGTTTTTGTTTTCACAGTGGCTAATTGGCGAATTATAAATTGTTATTAATCGCATCCTGTCTTCTGTCAACTCCCCAGCTTAAAAACAACCCGATAAAATAGAACCTGTTTACTGTAGGGATCACTGGAACTTTATTCATTCCATTATGAGAATAATTGTAACCATATACCTGGTTCTGGCCCAGTACATTTGTAACAGACGCCACTAACACTCCATATGCTTTACCAAAAGAGGTTAAGTAGTTTGCACTGAAACCAAGATTATTGTACGCTTTTGTTTTGCCTTCTTCTGCAATTATATACTTGCCGTTGCTTTGCATCATATTGTAATAAGGTCTTCCTGTAGCAAAGCTGTAAGTGAAATTGAAACCCGTATTGATCTTAGTGAAATATCTTTTTGTTACCAGCGAAGCAGTATGTTTTGCAGCAAAGTTGGGTTGCAGCTGGTTAGGATAATTCAGGTAATCACGTTTAGTGTCCAGGTAAGAATAACTGATCCAGTAATCGAGGTTCTTAATTGTTTTTTTATCCCTCCAGAAAAATTCTATGCCCTTTGCATATCCCGATCCGTTGTTATTATAAGTCGGTGAAGTTTTTACAAGGTCCTGGTACTGTTTATAAAACAATTCAACCCTGAAAATTTTATCGTTTGCCATTTTTTGATAATTCGCTATGTAATGCGTTGCTTTTGTATAACCCAGGTTGGTTGTGTATAATAATTGTGTGTTCTCAGGTTTCTGGTAAAACGTACCATAGGCCATTGATACCTGTGAACCTTTACCCGTTTTATAAGCCATTGATAAACGGGGTGCAACATTCCATTTATTAATAATGGATGAATGTTCAAGCCTGCCACCTAATTTTAATGCGAGTGCATTGGTAAGGTAGATATCTGACTCAGCGAAAACAGCATTGAAATTATCTTTAAGTGTGTTCTGGTATTGGTTATACAGGCTATGATAATAGCTGTACCAATACTCACTTCCAAATCTGATGCTGCTGATGCCAGCCAGTTTCTTTTCGAACACCGCTTTTACCTGGGAAAGATCCTGGCGTAAATGCAGGTCAAAAATTTTGCCCGTCATCCACGGTTGATTCGTATTAAATGTTTGCGGTTTGTTTTGCTGATCCTGAACCTGCAAATGAATAATATCGTAGTTGGTGCTGTAACTCGTTCCTAAATTCATTTTCCATCCGTTGCCTAAATTCTCTCTCCAGCTAACATTATTATACCAGTTATGATTTCTTAGTTCAAAAGCATCTTTTAAAATGGTGCTGTCAATATCTTCTCTTCTTAATCCAAGATGATTTACCTGTAATGAAGTATAAAATTTTACAATGCCGCCATTTTTTGTTTTAAACCTGAAGTTGGCTTCGCCTGTATGAAACTCGGGCATGTGGAAATAATCGATCCTTGTTTTTAATAACTGGAAGTAGGGCCATACGTTGGTATATCCATAATTCACTCCCCATGACGATTTTTTATCCTTAGCTAATTTTTGTAAACCACCACCGGTGAAAACAGTTGAAATTCCAAACGTGGCTTCAGAACGATCAGGCATATCAATCGATTCTAAAATCAGTGCTGATGATAAAGCCTGGCCATATAAAGCAGAATAACCACCGGTTGTAAAAATGGTTCCTTTAAATAGTTGAGGAGAGAAGCGGCCACGTTGTGCAATGTCAGGAATACTGGAGTAGTAGGGATTATTTACAACGGTTCCGTCAATAAATTGTTTTGTTTCATAGCCGGCGCCACCTCTTACAAAAAGTCCCTCCTGTTCACCAACCTGCTGGGCTCCTGGTAAGGTTTTTACTGTGGCAGTAATATCGGCATTGGCACCACCTGTAGTTAAAACATCTAATGAACTTAATACGGTGGCTGCTCTTTTTCTGTCACTCGCTTCAAAAGCACCAGCGGTTACAGTAACAGCTCTCAGTTCATCCACCTGTTCTTTTAAAACTGCATCAATTGTAATGGGTTGTTTAGCAATTTGAATTGCCTGCTCAAAAGATTTATAGCCAATATTAGTGATCGATAAAATTTTACTGCCTGTGTCCCTTGTTCCAAAATGATAGTGGCCCGTTGAATCGGTTACCGCACCATCGTAAGAATCTTTAATTGAAATACTGGCTCCTATAATAGGGTCGCCTCTGTGATCTTTTACTGTTCCGCTGATTCTTACCTGTGCCTGAACTGTGGTTATTGTGAACCATCCTGCAAAAAAGAAAAGGGAACTTATAATAATCGTTTTCATAAAATGTATAATGGAAATGTGATTAGAATCGGGTTGTTTTGCTTTGAGTTCACAAACATAGACTAGTTTATAAAATAAACCAAACTATTTTATAGAATTAATTATCAAGTTTCTCAATTTCTTGATAATTAGATGATATTAAGCGTGTTAGGAAACATTGAAGATTTCATCCCAGCGGGTTGTATATCTTGGAGACCGCAATTCCTGGCGCATTTTCCAGTTTTTAGCGGTTCCTGCTGCGGCGAATTTCACCACGTCATCCCGCATACTGAAGTTTACATTATCGATGGTATCCATGAGCAAGCGGGATTCGTTACGGCGGGCTGTAAAAAGATTTCCCTGGATAGATTCGTCCGGTACGATACCGCTTAAGATCACCCCGGCTTTTTTATATAACCTTCCATCTTCGAAAAGTTTTTCTGCCATTAGCAGTGCCGGCTTTATTAGCTCTTTCGTGTCTGCTGTAGCTTTTGATAAAACAACAGAGCTGCTCAACATGGGGCCATGGGAAAAACGGGGCCCGTTAGCTTTTTCTTTTGGAACAACAAAAATAGAAATAACATTTGCGGCTCCCTGCTGTCTTCTTAATTTTTCAGCTGCTCTTGAAGTGTATGTGGCGATTGCTTCTTTTATATCCCGCAGGTTAGAAACCGCATCGCCAAACATGCGGGTGGTAGCAATCATTTTTTTATTCACTAAGGGTTTATCTGTCTTGATAGATTCTTTACCGTTTAGTTCTCTTATTAATCTTGCACCAATTACGCCGCCCAAATGACGACTGGCCCATTCTTCAGGTATGCGGCTAAGATCCCATGCAGTAGCGATCCCGTTATCCATTAATTTCACAGCGTACTTTCTGCCTACGCCCCAAATATCATTCACTTCAGTTTTCTGCAGGGCTTCATAAATTTTATCCGGAGTATCAAGAATATAAACACAGTTTGTTTCAGCTTTATTTTTTTTAGCAAGGTGGTTAGCGACTTTACATAAGGTTTTAGTTGTTGCTATTCCAACAGAAACCTCAATGCCGGTCCATTGGTAAACAGTATCTCTTAATGCATCTGCTAATTCTTTCAGTTGATCTGCCGGAATGTGAGAAAGATCAAGAAATGCTTCATCTACTGAATACACTTCAACACGATCTTCTCCAATAATATTTCTCAATGTATCCATCACCCGCCGGCTCATATCTCCGTACAGGTGATAGTTAGAAGAGAATGTTTCTACATGATGTTTTTCTATCAGCGGTTTTGCCAGGAAATACGGCCCCGCCATTCCAATACCAATTTTTTTTGCCTCGTCGCTTCTTGAAATAATGCAGCCATCATTATTACTTAATACAACTACCGGCCTTTTCCAGAGGTCGGGCCTGAAAACTTTTTCGCACGAACAATAAAAACTATTGCAATCAACAACGGCTCGCATAGAGATTTATGAATGATGAATTTTATAATTTTGCATTTTCCATTTCCATTTCATCCCACACGATGTATCACATACGTCACCACTCCCCATGGCTTATAATCAGAAAATTCACCCAACTCCATATTGCCATAGCGTTTATTTTCTGCCAGCAGTGAAATACGGTTCATAACGGTTTGTAATCTTCTTACTAATAATTCTCCATCAACAGCTGCGATAATTATTTTTCCGCTCACTGCTTTTATACTGCGGTCAACGATCAATACATCACCTGCAAAGATTCCTGCACCTGTCATCGCATCACCATTCATACGAAAAAAGAAAGTGGCCGTTTTATTTTGAATTAATTGTTCATTCAGATCAATGCCGCGTTCAGCATAATCATCTGCGGCTGCGCCAAAGCCTGTTGCATTAGCAGTAGGAACATCCCATTGTGTAAATTTTTTTGAGCCGGCGTATGAAGCGGGGTAGAATTTTTCTTCATCCATAAAATATATTTTAAAATGCTAAATTATTTAGTTCGTATAGGCATAAGTATTTCCTGTTGTTTTCATTCGTTGAAAATTAAATGTGTTTGAACTGGAAAACTTTCGCAGGTTGATTGTGCCTGCTTTGGGTAGTGATATATAATGTTCCATCCGGTGAAAAACAAATGCCTTCAGGCTGGGGCATCAGGTCTTTATTGATGGATTCAAAAGCTTTTAATTTTCCATCCCGTCCAAAACACGCCATACATTTTGTGTCTTTAGTTGACAGAATATAAATGTCATGTGTTACAGGATGTACTGCAATAGCCGAGGGAAAAAAATTAATCTTTTCACTTCCGGCATTTTTAAAATCTTTTTTATTGATCACCAGGAAAGGATTTTCTTTCAGTTTCCCGGATGATAAATCGAAAGAATAAACAGCTCTTGTAGATTTTTTTTCATCTTTCACATCTGCATCATCTTTACATGCTACCAGCAGTGTGTTTGAAACAGGATCAAAACAAATACCCTCTGTATTATTTTTCTTTTTTAAAAACGTGGGGATCTCTGTTACCCCGGGCTTGCTTGCCCAATTCGTAATCTTAAATATTGCACCATGACTCCACAAAGCATACACCACATTATTTGCAATGGTTACATCTTCAATGTCAAATTTTTTGTCGCCACTGGTTTCAAACGGAATCGTTTTCTCTACCTGCCCTTTTTGAATATTGAGGAGGTAAAGATTAGCGTGTAAGTCTTCTATGGCCATCAGATGATTGTTATCGATCCAGGTAACACCGGATATCTCATTCAACGTTCCCGGCATGTTCCAGGTTTTTACAGGTTTCGCCAGGTCGTACCCGGTGGCGGCTTTTCCTGTTTTTTGAGAATTGCAGCTGTATATATTAAGACTAAGCGCAATGAGAATCAATATCCTGTGGAGCATTTTTTTCGATTTTGTTTATATCAATCAACAATCAAGCCCGGAACAAAATTTTATATTGCTAATTATTTTAGTAAAATTATACTAAATTTATTGTCTGAATAAAATTTTATGGAGCAGTTAGTAAAACAATCAACCACTCAAAGCTGGAATAGTGATGGATTTTGGGAATACCTCCTGGTGGCTCACCCCGGAGAAATGGTGAAGCAAAAAATAATGGAGGAGAAACAGTATTTCTATGATACCTACCGTGAAAAGATTGCGGTAAAAACTTTACCACATATCACCATTGCGAACTTCCGGGCAAAAGAAGAAATGGAAGAAACGATTATCCGGTGGATGGCTCGTGTTTTTGCACAGCATGGAAGTTTTCCTGTCACATTAAATAATTACAGCGGGATACCTGAACATACAATTTTTCTACGCCTCCAGGATACAACCCCATTTGCACAACTGGCGAAAGATCTGAAAGTAGTTGCTCAATATGTTGAATCAAACGGATGTCCGAAAGTCACGCTTGTAAACCGGCCGCATCTTACGATTGCGGGAAGACTTACCGCCAATGTGTATGAGAAAGCCATGCTGGATTTTTCTCAAAGAACATTTCATGAAAGTTTTGAAGTGAACGAACTGGTTTTACTTAGGCGAAGCCAGCAATATGATCCCTGTAAACAGGTGAACGTTTTTAAACTTCAACCGGTCGCAGTAGATGTGGAATAGTACAAATTAAAATCTTGAGTGAAATGAAAAAGCAATTTGTCGCCGCCCCGAAAATTCCGGGTTATAAAGCATGTGAATATTTATTGGTGCTTAGCCCGCACGAAGATCTCTGGAACCGGGTTATGAAAGTGAAAGAGGAATTTGCAAAAGAATACGAATGCCCGATGGCATTTGGCAGTAAACCCCATATTACACTCGTAAAGTTTACACAATACGAAATGGCTGAAACCCGGATCGTTAACCGTATTAAAATGATAGCGATGAGCATGCCTGCATTTAAAGTGGATATCCAGAATTTTGGCAGCTTCCCGTCTCACACCATTTATTTTGAGGTGGTTACTAAAGTAGCTATTACCAATATGGTGAAAGAATTGAAACAGGTACAGCAATTAATGACGATTAACAAAGACAACAAGCCTTATTTCAATACGGAACCCAATTTAACACTGGCTCGGAAGCTATTACCCTGGCAGTTCGAAAAAGGCTGGCTCGAATATTCGCACAAACATTTTACTGCCAGCTTTATCGCTAAGGATCTACAGCTATTGAAACGTGCTGAGGGCCAGAAAGGATATTCCAAACTAAACTGTTTCCAGTTAATGAATCTCGCGGTTGTTACAACACAGGGCGAATTATTCAGTCAGCAAAAATAATTTTATGAGTGAAGAAAGAACCGAAGAGAATATAAATTCTTATAAAAAAGGGCGGGGTGCACAAATAAACACCCGTAATAAATTTTTAAAGAACGAAAAACTAAGGGAACACATTGAAGCAATTGACGACTGGACCGAACCCAATGTTGATACGTCTTATATAGAAGATCATGCAAAAGGTATCGTTAATAAAGTGGATAGTCCTGATGTAGGAATGTGGTACAGTATGAATCCGTACCAGGGCTGCGAACATGGATGCATTTATTGTTATGCCAGGAATTCTTTTGAATACTGGGGATGGAGTGCCGGTCTTGATTTTGAAAGAAAGATCATTGTGAAAAAAAATGCGCCTGATCTTTTAAGAAAATTTTTGATGAATCCTAAATGGGAATGTGTTCCTATCGGGCTAAGCGGAAATACAGATTGTTATCAGCCGGCAGAAAAGAAATTTAAACTAACCCGCGGATTATTAGAAGTGTGTAACGAGTTTAATCAGCCCGTTGGCATGATCACTAAGAATGCCGGTATTCTGCGGGATAAAGACCTCCTGCAGGAAATGGGTAAAAGAAACCTGGTGAGTGTTTTAGTTTCTATCACTTCATTAAATGAAGACCTGCGAAGAGCGATGGAGCCAAGAACCACAACGGCCAGGCAAAGATTAAAAACAATAGAAGAGTTAAGTAAGGCGGGAGTAAGAATGGGTGTTATGCTGGGGCCTATGATACCGGGATTGAACGAACATGAAATGCCTGCGATCATTAAAGCTGCAAGTGAGGCGGGCGCAACATTTTCAGCTTATACTTTTATCCGATTGAATGGCGCTATCAAAATATTATTTCATGACTGGCTATATAAAAATTTTCCTGACAAAGGCGATAAGGTGTGGCATTTAATTGAAAGCGGCCATAATGGAAAAGTGAATGATAGCCGTTGGGGTGTGCGTATGCGGGGTGAAGGTAATGTTGCAGAAATGGTGAGAGATCAGTATCATTTATACACCAGGTTGTTTAAACTCAATCATGAAAGGTTAGAATTAGATTGTTCGCAGTTCAGAAGGCCGGGTGAGCAGGGAAGACTGTTTTAAGGATTTGGTATTTGATAAGATATCGGTAGTTATTATATGGGGGGCGGAAACCTCGAAGCTTTTTTGCCTTTTCAAATGAATTCCATATTTTATCCACCAAATATCAAAATATGCTTTTTACGCAAACCTTCGGTAGCGGTTCAACTCACATTCTATTCATACATGGTAACTCACAATCGGGTAAGGTGTGGGAGCCGCTGATTCAAAGTGCAAACCTTGCCAACAAATACACCCTGGTGACAGTGGACTTGCCCGGGCATGGCCAGTCCTTTAAAAGTGCAACTCCTGAAATTGATTATAGTTTACAAGGGATGGCGAATTTGCTTGGTGATTTTCTGGAAACATTTTCCATGAAGGAGTACCTGATCGTTTGCCATTCACTTGCTACCAACCTGGTGGCGGAGATAGCCATTTCTTTAAAAATTGCAGGCGTATTTTTTTGATTGGGGCAGATATCATCGTAGAAAAATTTACTATGGCCGATATTTTTCAAAACAATCCCAATATTGCTGTTTTTTAGCCAGGTGAGCCATTCCAGGATTAGGTTTTCTTTCCTCGCAGGTATTATCAAGTCCGGTAGAATAATATATTCTGTCAAGGCGCCCGCCTGCTTTAATTATTTCGGTAACCATTACAATCGTTCCAAATAAACCAGACAATAGCTCTGTTGCTTCTTTTACCCGCTCATAGAATTTAAATTCCTCTTTGTTACGGATATAATCATCTTTTTTTTCCTGGTTGATCACACCGTCGCGGTCGAGAAATAGTGTCCAGGTATTATCTATTTGTTTTAAATCGATCATGCGGTTTTGAATTCGGTTTGTGCCCTTTCGTAATCTTCAGGTATACCAATATCAATGAAATATCCTTCATCCTTAATTCCAAATATTTTCTGTTCCGAATAATATG
>JAQBNK010000112.1 GCA_028288595.1 Chitinophagaceae bacterium | reverse complement strand
CGTTATACTTGCAACAGGGCATTCTGCAAGAGATATATTTCACTTATTGAAGAATAAGCATATAGCAATTGAGAGTAAGCCGTTTGCGTTAGGGGTACGTGCTGAACATCCCCAGGCCTTAATTGATTCAATACAATATCATTGCGACATCAGAAATGAATACCTGCCTCCGGCTTCTTACAGTTTAGTTGAGCAGGTAGCTGGGCGTGGTGTTTTTAGTTTCTGCATGTGCCCCGGTGGGATTATAGCGCCTGCAGCAACCTCACCAAATGAATTAGTTGTAAACGGATGGAGCCCAAGTAAACGAAATAATCCTTTTGCCAATAGTGGCATTGTTGTGCAGGTTGATGAGAGACAAGCATTTCATTTCCTTCAAAAAGAAAAAAAGAATAAAACGGCAAACGATAATTTTAGCCCGAATGAAGATGACCCGCTTTTGCTAATGCATTTTCAACAACGGGTAGAACAAAAAGCTTATATCGCCGGTGGAGGGGATTTTGTTGCACCTGCACAGCGTATGTATGATTTTGTCAATAAAAAAATCTCTGCTTCACTTCCAGATTGCAGCTACCTCCCGGGAATTAACAGCGCCGATATCGGCAGTATCCTTCCTTTATTTATTTATGAAACATTGCAGGAAGGATTTAAATCTTTTGGAAAAAAGATGAAAGGATATCTGACCAATGACGCAGTTATAGTTGCGGCAGAGAGCCGCACTTCATCGCCTGTTCGAATTCCCAGAAATACAGATACGCTTGAACATATCCAGGTTAAAAATTTATATCCCTGCGCCGAAGGGGCAGGTTATGCAGGGGGTATTGTAAGTGCCGCGATGGATGGAGAAAAAATAGCATTGCTCATCGCAGAAAAAATAAAGCGCTGATCAGTCACCCGAAGCATTTCCTTTTCTCGCCAGCAAAAGATCTTGTTCAATCAGTTTATTATTTTTATAAACATCAAAAGTTGTTTTCCATTCCGCATCTTCTTTGTTTGTCCATTCTGTGATGCTTGACAGGTCCGGCTTTCCTGCATTGATCCATGCCGTGTACCAGAAATCTGCAATTAAATTTGTTGAATTCAACAATTGCTGATTAATTGTATTCTTTAAACTTTCAGCATAAGCCCGTGCAAAGGCAGTACTGTAACTTTTAGATTCCCGGCCATTACGCATTTGAATTCTAAACTTTGTATCCTCTGTAAAGTTCCTGGAAACTTCTTTTTCTTTTGCCAGCATTTGTGGTAATAAAGCATTAGCCACCCGCACTGCTGACCATATTGCAGCTTCAGGCTTTTTAAGATAAGTAGCCTTATGATCAGTATATAACATGTAATTATTAATCTCCAGTTCAGGGATCATGCTCTCCCATAAACTATGCAATCCTTTTTGATTGCTTAATTGTCCATCGTAGTTTTCGGTTGTATGTAAAGGCACATTAGCATCACCTATATAATGACCAAGATCAGCAGCGTAAAATAAAATGCTATCCTTGTTTTTATTTTTCAGTGCCCTTGTAAGGCTAGCTTCAACATCCATTATAACGTATGGAACATATCCATATTTGTATAGAGAATCTGCAGAATACTTTTTTACGGCACCGGCCCAGGCATAAGACATTTTCCATAATGCAGAATCGCCGTAACGCTCTGCATCAATAAAATGCCTGGGTGCTTCTGTTTTATCTGAGTTTCTTCTTGTATCTGGCCGGGGTGCATTATATACCAGGTACTCCTGGTTTTTAAAAAAGAACTTCTGTATTTCTGCAGGTAACTGATAGATAGCCAGCTGGTTTATCGTTCTGTGTACCAGGAAGCCCCAACTGCTGAACACAGTAATAAGGGCAAGGGCTAAAAAACCTTTTAACCAAAACATCATGAGGGGGTTATTTTAAAAACTCACCGAAAGTAATATAGATTGAGGCAATTACGATGTAATGTTTTTATAAATCCTGCGACTCATTTACCATTGATCAAATTTTAAATCGCAGCCCTTTTAACTTACTTTAGATTTGACTAAATACCCGCACATGAATACCATACTTCAACTCAACCATCTCAAAAAACATTATGCATCCCAAAAAGCTGTAGACGATATCAGCTTTAATATTGAAAGAGGGAGCATCTTTGGCTTGCTAGGCCCCAATGGCGCCGGCAAAACCACTTTACTTAGAATGATAACCGGGATATTTTTTCCTGATGAAGGCGAGATCATCTTTGATGGCCATCGTTTTAATGCCATGGACGACATTATTAATATTGGTTATATGCCCGAAGAAAGAGGGCTTTATAAAAAAATGAAAATTGGTGAGCAGGTACTGTATCTCGCCCAGTTAAAAGGTCTCAGCCGTAAAGATGCGACTGAGAAAATAAAATACTGGTTTAAGAAAATGGAAATGGAAACCTGGTGGAATAAAAAAGTGGAGGACCTAAGTAAAGGCATGAGCCAGAAGCTCCAGTTTGTAACAACGGTATTGCACGAACCTAAACTCATCATCTTAGATGAACCCTTCAGTGGATTGGATCCTGTAAATGCCAATCTTATTAAAGATGAAATTTATAATCTCTCGCAAAAAGGAAGCACCATTATTTTCAGTACACATAGAATGGAACAGGTTGAAGAGATCTGCGATCATATTGTATTAGTAAACCTGGGGAAAAAAATACTCGACGGTACTGTTAATGATGTTAAGCAGCAATACAAACAAAATTTATTTAGAATAGATTTTGACCAGGAGGTTTTGCCTGAGCATGTTGCAATTCATTTATTCGATGTAAAGTCGGCGGAGAAAAAACGGGTAATAATTCAGAAGCATGATGACTATTCTAACAATGACATCCTGCAATATTTTATCAGCAAAGGATTAGGCGTTGTTTCTTTCCAGGAAATTTTGCCCAGCCTGAATGATATTTTCATTCGTCTTGTAGAAGGCACTAAAGCTACAACACGCAGCTTTCAACCGGTAGCTTAATCATTAAACCTAATTAATTGCATATATCATGAGCAAAATTTCATTGATCGCACAACGCGAATTTCTTACCCGGGTAAGAAAAAAGACTTTCCTCCTTACAACCATCTTGTTACCACTTCTCATTTTCGGGTTTTATGCGCTGATCATTTATTTTTCAGTTCAGTCATCCGACACTTTAAATATTGCTGTAGCCGACAAAGCAAACATCTTTAATAAAAAGATTGAAAGCAAAGATGAGGCTCTCAAATTTATTTTTATCGATTCCCAGGATGAAGCCGCGCTTAAAGCCAAAACACAAAAAGGAGAATACGACGCATATTTATGGATACCGGCAGAGACGAGTCTTATGCAGGCCGAAAAATTTAAAGTAACCAGCAATAAAGCCATGGGTCTAATGACGCAGGGCAAAATTGAAAGCAGTATCAATCACACAATTGAAAACCGCAGATTATTATCGTTGAATCTTTCACCTGCGCAATTAGACAGTATTCAGCATAAAGAAGATGTTGATTTTAGATCGCTTGAAGGAAATACAGAAAAGAAAAGTGCAGCCGGATTTAGTTATGCAGTGGGAATGATCTCCGGTTTCCTGATTTACCTTGTTCTCTTTATTTATGGAACCATGGTTATGCGTGGAGTAATGGAAGAAAAAGTAAGCCGCATCGCTGAAGTAATTATAAGCAGCGTTAAACCTTTTCAGTTAATGATTGGAAAAATTTTAGGTATCGGCGCTGTAGGACTTTTACAATTCATCATCTGGATACTGCTTGTAGTTGGCCTGCAATTTTTACTGCCTTTGATTTTTCCGGGACTTGCAGATCAAATGAGTCACCAACCCATTCAACCAGGCGGTGCGCAAGTAATGGCAGCTGCGAAATCGGGACCAATGGCAGAAGTAATGTCGGGCCTGTCAGATTTAAATCTGCCCTTAATTGCAGGTTGTTTTATTTTCTATTTTGTTGGTGGTTATCTTTTATACTCATCTTTGTTTGCTGCAGTTGGCAGTGCAGTTAATGAAGATCCGCAGGATGCACAATCACTACTTTTCCCTATTATGATGCCGATCATATTTTCATTTGCCATTTTGTCGAAGGCGTGTAACAATCCTACTTCCGGCATAGCCGTTTTTGGAAGTTTGTTTCCCTTATCATCACCAATTGTGATGATGGGCCGGATCGCTTATGGTGTACCCAATACAGTTCCTGTCTGGCAACTCGTTTTAAGTTTCGTTTTTCTTATCGCAGGCTTTATTTTAACAACCTGGCTTGCAGCGAAAATATACCGTACGGGCATTTTAATG
>JAQBNK010000098.1 GCA_028288595.1 Chitinophagaceae bacterium | reverse complement strand
AGGCGTGATAGAAGTAACCCGTTCGGGAATGGGCTATGTTGTTGTTCCCGATGAAGAGCATGATGTAATGGTAAGGCCGCACGAGTTCAACACCGCTCTTAACGGTGATACTGTACAGGTAAAAATTGTAAAAGAAAATCAGTCCACAGGAAGAAGAGAAGGACGGGTAACAGAGGTGCTTCAAAGAAAACAAACTGAATTTATCGGGCGACTCAAGATATCGGGCAATTTTGGTTTTGTAGTTCCTGATTCCGATAAGCCCATGCCTGATCTTTATATCCCCGCTGAAAGTTTAAACGGTGCAAAAGATGACGACCGGGTGGCAGTAAAATTAGTGAGATGGGAAAAAGATGATAAAAAACCGGTAGGACAAATACTGGAAGTTCTTTCTGCTGAAGCGGGAAATGATATTGCTATGAAAAGCCTTCTTGCTGAAAATGGTTTTGCATTATCTTTTTCTGATGATGCAATGGAAGAGGCGAGCCGCTTACCTGATGAAATTACAAATGCAGAAATTAAGAAAAGAAAAGATTGCCGTGAAATTCTCACATTCACCATAGATCCGGTAGATGCCAGAGATTTTGATGATGCAATTTCACTTCGCGAATTAAAAGATGGTGTTTATGAAATTGGTGTGCATATCGCAGATGTAAGTCATTACCTGGAAGAAAATACGGTACTGGATGATGAGGCTTATCAAAGAGCCACTTCCGTTTATTTACCTGACAGGGTGAACCCGATGCTGCCCGAAAGAATTTCAAATGAACTTTGTTCTTTAAGACCCAATGAAGACAAATTAACTTTCTCTGCCATTTTCCAAATGACCGCCAAAGGTGAAGTGAAACAATACTGGCTCGGTAAAACCGCCATTCATTCTGATCATCGTTTTACTTATGAAGACGTACAGGAAATTATAGAAAGCGGCGAAGGAAAGTATAAAGATGAAATTTTATTGCTGAACAGCATTGCACAAAAATTAAGAAAGAAACGTTTCAGCAAGGGTGCGATAAATTTTTCATCACAGGAAGTGAGATTTAAACTTGATGAAGCCGGGAAACCAATTGGTATTGTTGTTAAAGAAAGTAAGGAAGCCCATCAACTGATAGAAGAATTCATGTTGCTTGCCAATAAAACGGTGGCGGAAAATATATCGAAGATCAAGATCAATAAAAAACCTATACCATTTCCTTACAGGGTACATGATGTGCCAGATGAAAAAAAACTGGCGCCTTTTATTGAATTCGCAAAAAAGTATGGTCATAAATTTAATACGGGTTCACCTGAAGCTATTGCTGCAAGTTTCAATACAATGCTTGCAGATGTGCAGGGAAAACCTGAGCAGCACGTACTTGAGCAGTTAGGCATTCGCACAATGGCTAAAGCAGTTTATACTACAGAAAATATTGGTCACTACGGATTGGCTTTTGAAAATTATTGTCATTTTACTTCACCTATACGCCGTTATCCGGATGTACTTGTCCACCGCATTTTAGAATCTGTTCTGAATGATAAGATGATCATCGATAAAAAGATGGAAGAAAAATGTAAACACTGCAGTGAAAGAGAAAGAGCAGCCATGGATACAGAACGTGCCGCCAATAAGTATAAACAGGTAGAATATTTAAAAGATTATATAGGCCACGAATTCGAAGCAGTCGTAAGTGGTGTTGCTGCGTTCGGTTTCTGGTCCGAAACGGTTGAACACAAATGCGAAGGGCTCACTAATATTGCTTCACTTTCAGAATACGACGATTTCAGGCTGGTAGAAGGAGATTACAGTCTTGTAGGTCTGCGTAGTGGCCGACGTTTTAGAATGGGTGATAAAGTTTGGATAAGAGTAGTTTCCGCTAACCTCGATAAGCGCCAGCTGGATTATGAATGGGTGATGAAACCGGGGCAGCCTGAAGAAGACAGCCCGGTAAATCCTTCTGAGATTATGCACAGGCATGGGAAGAAAGAAAAAAGAAATAAAGATGAAAAGGCCGGGCCCCATTTAGAAAAGCGAGCAGGAAAAAAACGTTGACAGGACGCCAACCCGTCTGATTTTCTTTTCCATTTTCAACCTTCGATCTTCGATTTTCCTTATGCCTTTAAAAAAACTAATCAGAAGAATTCATCTCTGGCTCGGTCTCATTTCGGGCCCTGTTATTTTTATTGTCAGTATTACCGGGTGTATGTATGTTTTTCAGCAGGAAATATTTGAATCAACGCATAAAAATGTATTGTTTGTTAAACCCGGTAAAGCCTATTTACCCTTATCATCACTCTGGGCAAGAGCACAAACTATTATTGGCGATGATCTGCATATAAGCAGTGCCGGTGTTTATAATGATCCTTTAAAAAGCTGGAGCTTCACAGCAATTGAAACAAATAGTAAGGGGCCAACCTACTTCAGCTATTATAAAAATTTCAAGACAGTATATCTGGATCCTTATACCGGGCTGCATACCGGAACCATAAATTATAAATACGAATTTTTTACAATTACTAAGTGGATTCACCAGAGTTTGCTGCTGAATTATAAAACAGGGCATTTAATTGTGGGTTGGTCTACAGTTGGTTTTGTGGTGATGCTAATAACCGGGTTAATTCTTTGGTGGCCCAAAAACAGGTACACCATTAAACAACGCTTCATTATTAAACGAAATACAAGATGGAGAAGATTTAATTACGACCTGCACTATGTTCCGGGATTTTATGCATTGGTTTTCTCTTTGGTAATTGCTGTCACAGGTTAATGTGGTCATTCAGCTGGATCAATAAACCAATCCTATTGCTGATCACCGGAAGATCTGAACGCAGCTATATAATTCCTCCACCTTCATCCCCCGGAAATAAAATGCAGGATGTTTTAGAATCAGCATTACAACAAACCAGGAAAGAATTTCCTGCTGCCGGAAGTTATACTACCAGCGGCGTGCCTTTTGATTCCACGGGCACGATATGGATAGGAGTGCGTATGAGTAAAACCGCGTATGCAGAAACCAACAGTTTATTTTTTGACCAGTATTCAGGAAAGTTACTGGCCGCTGATTTATACAAAAACAAATCGACAGGCGAAAGAGTTTATACAAAACAATATGACATACATGCCGGAACAATACGAGGATGGCCCACTAAAATTTTAGCTTTTATTGTCAGCCTTATTTGTGCGAGCCTCCCCGTTACCGGCTTTTTAATCTGGCTGGGAAGAAGAAATAAAAGACGCGGGGAAGAGAATTTACATGAAGCTTAAACTTTCCGTTATAACTTGCAAATATGAGCATAGCCAAAGTTTTTGAAAGTAAGTCGCTCATTCGTTTTCCCGACTGCGATCCTTTTAATCACCTAAATAACGCCCGTTACATTGATTATTTTATGAACGCAAGAGAAGATCATGTAATGAAATATCATCAATTTCCTATTTACCAGCTCGTGAAAGAAAAAGGTATAGGATGGGTGGTTGTAAAAAACCAGATCGCTTATTTAAGACCTGCTTTTTTAATGGAAACGGTTATTATACAAACTACTATTCTACGGCTCGGCGATAAAGATCTGCAGGTTGAAATGAGAATGTGGAATGAAGCTAAGACGTCTCTAAAATCTTTACTATGGACAAGCTTTGTTCATTTCAATCTTAAAACCCAAAAAGTAGAACCACATACACCGGAACTCATTGACCAGTTTAAACCTTTTGAAAATCCGTTGCAAACAATTGTTTCTTTCGATGAACGGGTGGAAGAATTGAAATCAAAAGCAGCCGCTGCCCTTTCTTAGCATTGAATAACCAAATAAGTGGTAACATGAATATTGGGAAATGCTAAAACCTTTGCTTTATAAACGCATGAACTTTATAAAGCAAATACGAACTGGCATTCCTGATCACCAAAAGAACTCTATTAATCTGTTTGTAACAGATATTACTGTTTCACCGTTATTGTATCTTTTAACCCATTCTACTTTCATATTTTAAGGAGATTATTTCCATCCTGATTCACTTCTTCGAATTGCATTATTATTTT
>JAQBNK010000086.1 GCA_028288595.1 Chitinophagaceae bacterium | reverse complement strand
TGGAAGATGAAAAGAAGCGATCATGTCGATGTCGCCATTGCTGACTCCTTCACGCAACGCCCTCATATCTTCCCTGCTTCTTAGAGGAAGCGGAGTTTTAAGATGAGTATCGTATTCTCTGAGGTCCTCATCACAAAAAAATAAATGGTAAGATGCGATACTGCAACTGATATTTAAGCCTTCTTTTTTTGCTGCAATAATTAATTGTAAAGATCGACCGCTTGAAATTCCTGAAATATGCAGTTTGCTTTCTGTGTATCGCAGCAGGCTGATCATTTTTTCTATCATCAGTTCTTCAGCAATGGCTGGCAAGCCGGGCAGACCCATTTGCGCAGACAGAATTCCTTCGTGCATTAAACCATTGGGCTGAATACTTTTATCTGTTGGGACTTGTATTATCACCCCATTAAAAGCTTTTACATATTGCAATGCTTTTAATAATAGTCCTGATGATTGTACCGGCGATAAGCCATCTGTAAAAGCGATAGCACCACTGTTGTACATATCGAACATCTCCGCGAGTTCTTTGCCTTCTATCTTTTTACTGATGGCCCCCAGCGGATGAATTTTTATGATTGAAGATTGATTCTTCGCTGTAATAAATTCTACCTGCGATTTAGCATCGATAACCGGTGATGTATTGGGAATAGCGAATACTTGTGTAAAACCACCTGCGGCTGCAGCTTCGCTTCCTGATTGCAGGGTTTCTTTATATTCAAAACCAGGTTCATTGAAGTTCGCAAAACTATCTACCCAGCCCGGGGATGCAACGAGGTTGTCTTGCTCTATAATTTTAGCGTCCTTATTTGTATTGATGTGATCTTCAATTGCTGAAATTATGTCGCCGTCGATCAGAATATCTTTTTGTTGCCCGTGAAAGGGAGAGGAACTATCAGAGATGAGAGCCTGCCTGACTACTATCTGCATGAAGGGCTTGAAAATTTGCCGCAATATAACCTGAATTTTTATAAAAAGCTTTTACATTTGCTGCCCTTTAGGAATAGCGAACAAAGAACAAGAAATTTTGTCCTTATTCGACATTCTTTCTCGGGTGGTGGCGCAGCCCGGTAGCGCACTTGCATGGGGTGCAAGGGGTCGCTGGTTCGAATCCAGTCCACCCGACTTTTAAGCTGTTTGAATTAAACAGCTTTTTTTATGCCCGCCAATTGTCTCTCTTGTGTGTAATCTTTTGTTTTCTGCCTGTATTATCCGCCCCATACTATAATTGCAAACAACAGTTGATAAATAAGCAAATCCTGATAATCAAACAGAAACGTACCGTCATCAACCGGTTTCTTCAATAATCCTTCCTCTGGCAAGGTTCTTGAAAAACATAAAGTATGAAATCTGAGCTACTCATTATTGGAACCTTTACCGGGTTAGTTGCAGGTGTAATCATCGGCGTGTTTACTGCACCATGTAAGGGTAAGGAAACAAGAAAAAAAGTGGCAGACTCTGCAGAAAGTTTGCGTAAAGTGATTGTTGGTTTCCGCAATAAAACCGGGAACAGCGTAGAAGATGTAAAACAATTACTAAGACAGGAGATCGAGGGTCTTGAACCGAATGTAAGGCAACAGATATTAAAGATCATCGAATCCGGTACATTAAAAAGTTCTCACAATTAAACTATAATAATATGACAAGGTTAATGAACAATTTAGAGTCTATAAAAGACTTAATAAATCTGAAGAAGAAATCAAATATGTCGACGGAAAATTTAATCATTGGTGCACTTGCCGGACTTGTAGCAGGAGTAGCGATCGGTTTATTACTGGCCCCTGCAAGCGGTTCTGAAACCCGCCAGAAACTGGCTGATGGTGCAGGCGACCTGACAGACAATTTAAAAACACGTTTTAAGAAGTTAACAAACCGGGAAATGGCAACCAGCGATTCTGATCCATGGGCTTCTCAGAATGCCGCAAGGAACAGTGCCGGTACTCCAAATTGGAACGGTTAGCACTTATTTGCAACACCGATACCCGGAATATTCCATCCGCCACACTGGCGGATGGATTTTTTATGCCATTACATTTGTGTATTTTGTACACTTTGCTAATTTTAAGCGCCATTTTACATATAACACGTCTAAATTCAAAACGATGCTTGCAGGGACGCTGTTCCCTTCGTGCATATCAGCTATTTTCGCACCTTAAAACACCCCATCTTGGCTAAGCAAAAGAAAAATAATGTGGTTAATGACCTTGTAGGTAAGGAGTCTCTTGAACAATTTTCCGGTAACGGTCATAAAGCCAACGGACAAAAGGAAAAGCAGGGTGAAGAACCACAGGTAAATGGTGAGCAGCCGGGGGATAATTCCAGCCAAAAATCTAAATCAGCGGCAAAGAAAGTGGGTGGCAAAAAAAAAGCGGTTATAAAATCAACTGGTAAAAAAGACACTCATACAACCCTGTTTACACTAAGGCTGCGTTTTTATACCAAATTTGGACAATCACTGTATGTTACCGGCAATCATCCCATGCTCGGAAGTAACGATATTGACAAAGCGCTGCCAATGCGTTTTTTTAATGAAGATGCATGGACCGTTACTATTCCCCTGGAGAGCCATTCTTTAAAAGAACCGGTTGTCTATAATTATGTTTTAAAAGATACCGACGGTTCAGTAAGTATAGACTGGGGGAATGATAAAATACTCGATGATAATCTCGCCCACTATAAAGAAGTAACCATAGAAGATTCCTGGAACCATGCCGGGTATTATGAAAATGTTTTTTTTACAGAGCCCTTTAAAAATGTTTTGCTCAGGAACACCGTTACCGATATATCCGTAAAAAAACCTAAAACAATTACTCATCTTTTTAAAGTAAAAGCACCTTTACTAAAAAAAGGAGAAGTTCCGTGCCTGCTCGGCAGCGATGAGGTTTTAAGTAACTGGAATATCGAATCTCCCTATTTATTATCAAAATCTGATGATGCGGATTACTGGACCGTTGAACTTGATCTGTCAAAAGCATCCTTTCCGCTTTCCTATAAATATGGTGTTTACAATGTAGAAGAAAAAACTTTTGTAAGGTTTGAAACACAGAACAACCGCTTCCTGTATGAAGCTGCCGGAAAGAAAAAATTAGTCTGTGTAAATGATGGTTTTGTAGTGCTGCCTAATAACACATGGAAAGGTGCTGGTGTTGCAATTCCAGTATTCAGTTTGCGTTCAGAAAAAAGTTTAGGCGTAGGAGAGTTCACAGATATAAAATTATTGGTGGACTGGGCTAAACGCACCGGTTTGAAGCTTGTTCAGATACTCCCTGTTAATGATACTACTGCTACACATACCTGGATGGATTCCTATCCATATGCAGGTATATCTGCATTCGCTTTGCATCCGTTATACCTGAATGTATTCGCACTAGCTAATAAAAAAGATATTGATCTGATCAATGAATTAGAAGAGGCAAGAGCAAAATTAAACGCAGAACCCTCTCTTCCTTATGACGGCGTAATGCAGGTGAAATTAAAAGCTGTCTCTGCGATCTACCAGAAACAAAAAATTAAAACCTTCACGTCTTTATCTTATAAAACTTTCTTTAAGGATAACAAACACTGGCTAGAGCCTTATGCTTTATTCTGTTATTTGCGTGACTGGTTTAAAACGGCTGACTTCAGCCAGTGGGGGCAGTATGCTGATTATAATAATCCTGCAGTAAAACAATTGCTGACAGAAGAAGTAGCGATCGATGAACTGGGCCTTCATTATTTTATCCAGTACCAGCTTCATGTACAATTAAAAGATGCAACTAATTATGCACATGAAAATGGCATTATAGTAAAGGGCGATATACCGATTGGCATTTACCGAAATGGTTGTGATGCATGGGAACACCCGGAGTTGTATCATATGGATGTACAGGCAGGTGCGCCACCGGATGACTTTGCAGTAACGGGCCAGAACTGGGGCTTTCCTACTTACAACTGGCAGAAGATGAAAGAGGATGGTTTCAACTGGTGGAAGAAACGCTTTCAGCAGATGAGCTGTTATTTTGATGCTTTCAGGATAGACCACATTTTAGGATTCTTCAGGATATGGAGCATCCCGATGGATGCTGTTGAAGGTATCATGGGTCATTTTGAACCTGCCTTACCGGTTCACATCAATGAATTTGATTTCAGGAATATTTATTTTGATTATACGCGTTATTGCAGGCCTTTCATCAATGATGAAATTCTCTGGCAGTTATTTAATGATGATCATGAATACATCAAAGAAAATTTTTTGGTGTATGATGGGTTCGGGCAATACCAGGTGAAACCTGAGTTTGCAACACAACGCCAGGTAGAAAAACATTTCGCTGAACAGGAAACTACTGACCGCAATAAAAAATTACAGGATGGTTTATTTACGCTCCTCTCTAATGTGATCTTATTCGAGGTGCCCGGCTCTCAGGCGCAGCAATTTCATTTCAGGTTCGGGATAGAAGATACTTCTTCGTTCCGTGCATTGGATCCGCATACCCAGTTTCATTTAAAGGAGCTGTACGTAAATTATTTCTTTGAGCGCCAGGATAATTTCTGGGCGCAGGAAGCCATGAGTAAATTGCCGGCATTGAAACGTGTAACCAATATGCTGATCTGCGGCGAAGACCTCGGGCTGGTTCCGGATTGTGTACCGGACGTGATGAAAGAGCTCGGTATTCTCAGTCTCGAAATTCAACGCATGCCGAAAGACAGTAAGCGTCAATTCTTTCATCCCAATGATGCGCCTTACTTAAGTGTTGTTACTCCTTCAACGCATGATATGAGCACCATTCGCGGATGGTGGGAAGAAGACAGGGAAAGAACACAAAAGTTTTTTAATAAAGACCTGGGCAAGTGGGGAAACGCTCCATATTACTGTGAGCCCGAAGTAGCAAAAAATATCATTCATAAAAACTTATATGAGCCCTCCAGGTGGGCCATCTTCCAGATGAAGGATCTGT